>JADZFJ010000489.1 GCA_020849935.1 Crocinitomix sp.
TGTGTACTTTAAAAAGTATGTTTGAAATCACCTAAAATGGTTGCTAAGATTTAATTTTATGTGTAAAATATATTTTCACGGGATTTTCTAATGTTTGGGATTTTTAGAAAGGCTCTAAATCGGTTCGTAAAACCTCAATTGTTATTATTTTAACAGTTATTGGTTTGTTTGTTAAATAAAATTAGGTATTTTTTCTAGGTAATTGTACGGATTTGTTACCTAAAAAAACCATTGTTTTCGCTCTCTGTAATCACTAGGATTTTATACCTAAATCAGTTAAATAATTATGTTTTTCGTGTGAAATAAAGTTGAAAAAACACCAAAAAACTTCCCTATCATTGCTTCATCTTTATTAATCTATAAAAATTATAAAAATGAAACGATTTAAAATTTTAGTTGCTGTCGCAATGAGTGCGCTAATGATCGCCTCTTGTAACAAAGAAGAAGTATCAGCTGAAGAAGCTGTAAATAACAACGGATTTACCAGAGGTGCGATAGATCACGAACGTCTTGCGCCATATTTGGATATGACTGCGGGAGTAAAAGATCCAAAAGTGGCTGATTATTATGCTGAAATTCTTGGACAATACACCCAAAAATTTACAGTGGCGGCTGGCCGAGACCTTAACT
The DNA here is from genome assembly GCA_020849935.1 of Crocinitomix sp. GTDB lineage: Bacteria > Bacteroidota > Bacteroidia > Flavobacteriales_D > Crocinitomicaceae > Crocinitomix. The sequence goes on from JADZFJ010000489.1 coordinate 631, forward strand.
TAGTAATGAAAAGCGGAACAACGTTGACTATGCCAAAAAACAATTTATTGGATGCTTCGGGAAGACTCGTGAAAGGATTAGTGAATATTGAATTTATTGAGATTTATGAGCGTGGAGACATGGTGGTTTTGGACAAAGCTACCAGTGGTTATAATTCAGCAACAGGGGCTGTGGATGCCTTAACTTCAGGAGGTGAATTCTATGTGAGTATTTCTCAAGGTGGAGTTGAATTAACTTTGGTTACACCGTTAAAAGTCACTGTTCCAAGTGTAGTATTGGACGATGACATGGGTAAATTTGTTGAGATGGATGGAACGGGAGATGATTTACTTTGGGAAGAGCGTTTAGACGAAGATGTTGAGGTTGATCGAAAAGGTGAAGGTGGCGGAAGCTACTCATTCAACATTCTTCCAGGCGAGTGGGGTTGGACAAATATTGATAAATTTTACAGCGATCCTTGTCCAAAAACTCCTATTTATGTTGAAGTTCCAGCTGGACACGACAATACAAATACAGAGGTTTATTTATCGTATGATGGTGATCCAGGAAGACTTGCAAATTTTGACATGTGGGATGGAACACGTTTCACTGAGCATTATGGACAAATTTGTATCGGAATTCCAGTACACTTTATCGCTGTAACAAATGTTGGTGGTGGATTAGAGTACGATATTCACCCAGCTACAATTACGAGTGGTCACGTTGAAGTATTTACTTCATTCACACCGATTTCAGAAACTGCTTTAGTTGCTTTGATTAACGGATTACCATAATTAGTTAACAGTAAAAAAAAGAGGCTCTCCAATTTCTGGGGAGCCTCTTTTCATTTATAGAAATCCTATTTGAAATCGTTATTTGATCTTTAATTTTAAGAAGTTTTGCAGGTCTTTATTCGAACCATATAATACGATAATGTCATCAGCTTCCAATAATAAATCCGGTTTTGCCACACCTTGGACCCTTGATTCGACCATTGAGTTTCCAAGAAAACTCTTAACTTCAACCTTCTTGATAGTTGTCAAAACTAATAAATTATAGTTTTTTCTAAAACCAATTTCTTTGAGCGTTTTGTTGACATATACTAGGGGCACATTAACTTCAAGAATACTATAATCTTCGGTTAATTCAAAAGAGTCAACGACATTATTAAGGCAGAGTTTTTTAGCCCAACGTTCGGCAGTTTCTTCTTCAGGATGAACAATTTCGTCAACACCTATGGCCAAAAGAACCTTTTCGTGCAACGGATTAATTGCTCGACTTATCAATCTTTTTACTTCAAGGTTTTTGAAGAGGGCAGTTGTCATAACATTCGCACCTTGATCTTCACCAATTGCAATAATCACGATGTCTGTATCTCGAAGAGGCAATCCCGAAACTGTAAATTCGTCTGTCGAGTCCATACAAATAGTATGAGAGATTTTTTCTTTATACATGTCGACCTTAGTCATACTTGTATCGATACCAATCACCTCATTACCTTGAGCAGTAAGTTTTTGAGCTAAAGACGCTCCAAAATTCCCTAATCCTACAATTATATATTTCATTTGTCTTCTTATTTGCGTTTTCCAACTTGGTTTGAACAGCTAGTTCATTGTAATTTCTTCGGTTGGATAACGATAATTTTTATGCTTAATTTTTTTAAATACTGCGATTATAATCGAAAGCATACTCACACGCCCCACAAACATGATCACACAGAGCACAATCTTGCTTTGAACAGATAAAACGCCAGTAATACCTAAACTTAAACCGACAGTACTGTAGGCTGAAAAACATTCAAAAGCAACATCCATTAACGTCAACGAAGGGTCAAAGACAAGAATAAACATGATTCCAAATCCTATCACCATTAAGGATAACGAAATTATGGCAAAGGCTCTTCTAACGGACAAGTCAGAAATTTCTCTACGATATAGTTCAATTCTAGTTTTTCCACGAGCTAGACTTATGATATTCATTGTTGCAATAGCAAAGGTGCTTGTTTTGATACCTCCCCCTGTAGAGGATGGCGAAGCTCCAATCCACATCAAGAATATCACCAACATTAGGGTAGGATAGGTCATAGATGCATTATCAATTGAATTAAATCCTGCCGTTCGCGGGGTGGTTGCACCAAACAAAGCCGTGACAACTTTTCCAAATTCACTATGTTCAGCTAATGTGTTATTGTATTCTAAAAAATAAAATCCAAAAAAGCCGACGACGGTTAAAATAAACGCTGTGATTAAAGCAATTCTACTATTTAAACTTAATACCCAAGGTTTATACCCTGTACTTTTTTTATTTTTGAAGAAGGTAGATAACTTGTATTTGAAATACTTCAATAGGTTAGATACAATCGGAAATCCTAATCCTCCGAGTACAAATGTAAAAATCAGGATTAATTGGAAATAGTAGTTAAAACGATAACTTATTTCGTAAGCCCCTAATGGCATCGTTGAAAATCCAGCATTACAGAACGAGGAAACCGCATGGAATGCAGAAAAGAATGCTCTTTCTGAAAATGAAGAAAATGCGCCTGGCTCGAGACTGGTAAAAATTAATATGGCCGAAAATAATTCAATGGTAAAGGTGATTAGGATAACGTATTTCAAAATCGAAAAAACATCTCCTAACATTTTAGAATTGGTTAAATCTCCTAACGTGAGCTGATTTTCAAAGGACGTTCCTCCTTTAAAAAAATAGCTAAAATAACTCGCAAATGTCAAAATACCTAGTCCCCCAATTTGAATTAACCCCATAATGATTACTTGACCGAAAACGGTGAAATAGGAGCCTGTATCCACCACCGCCAAACCTGTTACACAAACGGCACTTGTCGAGGTAAAAAACGCGTCAATAAATGGAATTCCATGATGGGTGGCCGTAGGTAAAGAAAGTAAAAGGGCTCCCACAAAAATAAGTACCACAAAACTAAGTACGAATAATTGGGCTGGATTTAAGAAAGTTCTTTTAAAATTGATTTTTAAATCTGAATATTCTCGGATGAAGGTCAGAAAAACGGCAAGTTTCATTAATTGCCAATGAACACCTGTGCTGGAAAAGAAATAAAAACCTATTACAATGACCGTAAAGAGGACAGAGGCGGCATCAAAAACTAGGACTTTTCTTTTAATATTCCATCCATGTTCTTTGTAACGTAATAAAGTAGAACTCAACCCAAAAAAAAGGACGATAAAATAATAGGTATGAAAAAACTGGTCTGAGTTTTCAGAA
>JADZFJ010000490.1 GCA_020849935.1 Crocinitomix sp.
ATAATGTCTTCTTGATAATAATCGACAAAAGAAGTAGTTTTAGTTGGTATTTTGTCCGAATAATCGTGATGGGCTACTATTTTCTCGTGGTAAGTATTGGTGGCAATATAGGTTGTTTTAGAAATGGATTCAATTAAACTCATTTTAGAAGGTGATATTTGGGTAGAATCTGGTTTCCGTGGCTCGCGTTCAAGTCCTGTTTTGAGGTAGGTATCACAGGTATAATTCTTCACCTGCACTTGCATGGCTTTTTTATTTTCCTGCACTTTTCGAATGATGGAATTGGCTACATTAATCTTTTTAACAGCAACCTCCACCGTCTGTAATTCGGTAGTTTCATCAACCAAGGTGACATCTAAAATGGTAATTTTTTCAGAAACAGCAACCTTAATTAGGGTATCAGCCATACCCAACATCTTAAAACGGATGGGATAGATTTTAGTATTCGTTAGTTCTAAGAAATAGAGACCATTGTAATCGGTGACAACACCATAAGTTGTACTGTCGACGTAAACCCTGACACCAGGGATTGGTTCTCCATTTTTGTCCTTCACAGCTCCTTTCAAAATAAATTGCGCATTCAACGAAAAGGTAAAGAGCAAAAACACAACGGACAAAATAGGTTTCATAAACACATTTAAATAGATATAATTATACGACGAAATTCTGTGAATATTATTAAATGGTCAAATTTATTCTATTTGAAAAGAGCGGTTGGTTGTTGTAGGATTTCATTTTATCTGACTTAATAATTTTTGTTAACGTTTGAAACAAATTATAAACATTCCTAGCTTCTTACTTCGTTTAATTCTAAATTTGCACCCAAATAAAAATCGATTTAAATGGAGCATTTGCCTGCAGTACTTTTATTAGAAGATGGAACGGTTTTTCATGGGAAAGCAATTGGAAAAGTTGGAACTACCACCGGTGAAATTGCTTTTAATACGGGAATGACTGGTTATCAGGAGGTTTTTACAGATCCTTCGTATTGCAAACAAATTTTAATCATGACCACCACCCACATTGGAAATTACGGTGTTCAGGCGGATGAAATTGAATCTGATTCGATAAAAATTGCTGGTCTAGTTACCAAAAAATTCTCAGCAACTTATTCTCGCCCTTCTGGAAATTCTTCATTGCAAGCGTTTATGGAACGCGACCAAGTGGTTGGAATTTCTGACATTGATACACGTGCATTGGTGCGACATGTAAGAAGTAAAGGGGCTATGAATGCCATCATTTCTTCGGAAGATTTGGATATTGATAGTTTAAAAAATAAGTTGAAAGTGGTGCCATCCATGGAAGGATTGGAACTTTCCTCTTTGGTGAGTACGAAAGAAGCCTATGAGCAAGGAGATCCGAATGCGGCAAAAAAGGTTGCTTTGTTGGATTTAGGTGTTAAAAAGAATATTGTTCGTTGTTTGGTTGACAGAGGTTGTTATGTCAAAGTTTTCCCGATGGATGCCAACCTTGCGACCATTAAAGCATTTAATCCAGACGGTATTATGTTATCGAATGGTCCTGGTGATCCATCTGCCATGCCAAATGTGATTGAACACGTAAAAGAAATGGTGGACAGTAAATTGCCGATTTTTGGGATTTGCCTTGGTCACCAAATTCTTGCATTAAGTCAAGGTTTGAAGACAGCAAAAATGCACAACGGTCACCGTGGAATTAATCACCCAATTAAAAACTTATTGACAGGCAAAGGGGAAGTGACTTCGCAAAATCATGGTTTTGTTGTGACAGCGGATTCAGTTGCCAACAATTCAAATGTAGAAGTTACACACATTCACTTAAATGACGATACGGTAGCAGGAATTCGTTTGAAAGATTCGAAAGTTTTTTCTGTACAATATCACCCAGAAGCATCGGCTGGTCCGCATGATTCAAGGTATTTATTTGATCAGTTTATTGCGAATATGAATTAGGTCTTGAACCAATAAAAAATATAGTTACCTAAATTAAAATATATGAGTTACATAGCTAGCGTACACGCCCGACAAATTTTAGATTCAAGAGGAAATCCTACGGTGGAAGTAGAGGTGCTAACGACAAATGGCGTTATGGGACGCGCTGCCGTACCTTCGGGCGCTTCGACAGGTGTTCATGAAGCAGTTGAGTTAAGAGATGGTGATGAAGGTTTTTATTTAGGTAAAGGAGTTTTAAATGCTGTTAACAATGTTAATACGGTTTTAAACGAAGCTTTAGAAGGTCAATTTATTTTTGACCAAGCGGCTATTGATAATTACATGCGTGCCTTGGATGGTACTTTTAATAAAAGTAAATTGGGTGCCAATGCAATATTAGGTGTTTCCTTGGCTTTGTCAAAGGCGGCGGCACAAGAAGCGCATTTACCATTGTATCGTTACATTGGTGGGGTAAGCGCAAATACTTTGCCTGTTCCAATGATGAATATTTTAAATGGAGGTTCGCACGCCGACAATAAAATTGACATTCAAGAATTTATGGTAATGCCTTTTGGTGCGGAAACGTTTAGCCAAGGGTTACAAATTGGAACGGAAATTTTTCATACTTTAAAAAGTGTTTTAAAGAAAAAAGGACACAGCACCAATGTGGGTGATGAAGGTGGTTTTGCGCCTAATTTGGGTTCGAATGAAGAGGCGATTGAAGTAGTGTTGGAAGCGATTGAAAAGGCGGGGTACAAACCAGGGAAAGATGTTTATATTGCTTTGGATGCCGCATCGTCTGAATTTTACAAAGACGGAAAATACCATTTTCATTCAACTGGCGATGTTCGCACTTCAAGTGAAATGGTTGATTTTTGGAAAACATGGACCGCAAAATACCCGATTATTTCAATTGAAGATGGGTTGGCTGAGGATGATTGGAATGGGTGGAAATTATTGACCGATGCAGTAGGCGACAAGGTTCAGATTGTTGGAGATGATTTATTTGTGACCAATACCGAACGTTTGCAACAAGGAATTGACAAAGGCGTTGCCAACTCGATTTTGATAAAGGTGAATCAAATTGGCTCTTTGTCTGAAACAATTGATGCGGTGAATTTAGCCACTCGAAATAGCTATACTTCTGTAATGAGTCACCGCAGCGGTGAAACCGAAGATAGTTTTATTGCGGATTTAGCTGTGGCCTTAAATACAGGTCAAATTAAAACAGGTTCAGCGTCTCGTTCGGACAGGATCGCGAAATACAACCAATTATTACGTATTGAAGAAGAATTGGGTGCAATGGCGTATTATCCTGGGACCAATTTCAAATTTTTGAAGTAGTAATCTAAAATTTAATTTTTTCTTCTAGGAATTTGTGCTATTTTTAGTTGGGGATGTGACAAAACACATGCCTATATACGCCAAATTCCATGCGAATTCTATTTTGTTTAATTTTCTTAGTACACGCAATTGCCTATTGCGGCGATTTTAGACCAGTATTTAAAAATTTCGGCGTAAATGAAGGATTGCCAAGTTCCCAAGTTTATCAAATTATTCAAGACAGTAAAGGCTATATCTGGTTTGGAACTGATGGAGGACTGGTGAAGTTTAATGGATATGAATTTAAAATTTATTCAGTTCAGGATGGGCTTTCCACAAATGTAGTTTTTGAAGTTAATGAAGACCCATTCGGTAGGATTTGGTGCTATGGAAAAGATCGTAAATTCCATTTTTTTGATAATAATAGATTTAATCCATTTTGGTTCAACGACGAGTTAACTAAATATATTTCAACCGAATCTTCTCTTTTTTCTTTTAATGTAGGACCCAATAGCTTTGAATTCAGTTCATCCGAACGTTCAAAAAATTCAGTGGTTTATCTCAAGAAAACTAATGGTAAAGAAATAGCTATTAAAAATGCAAATGGTATTTACATTCAAGACGATGAGAACTTATCCATATCTCTAAAATGCACCGACAGTATGGTTAATCTTTTTTACAATGGAGATCGTATTGGATATTCAAATAACTGGTTAACAGAATCTTATTTTGCTTGCGTTAAAAAAGTTAAAGATGATATCTATTTTTCTATTGG
>JADZFJ010000491.1 GCA_020849935.1 Crocinitomix sp.
TATATCACCAGAGAAATCCAAGACAGGGAGCGTCTTATTGAAATATTATTTAAAGAGGTCACCATTAAACAATTCGATGATGCAATTAGCAATTTATCATCAACATTAAACTTGGATTTGGTTGGTGACGTTCTTAACGTGGGATTTTTAACGAAGTATTTCAATGAAAACAATGAGGAGACACTAAAAAAAATTCTATTATTGAACTTTCATAAATCACATGAGGACATAACAAGCCTTTTTCAGTCAAATTATCATAACAATAAAGAAAACATTCCAATATTATTGCAGTCGATTAATACTATTCCAAGCTATTTAACCCCTGACGATTTTAAATACCCTTATATCCGTAAAATAATTTACGCAATTGGAGCGCAACCTGAACCATACAATATTGAGGCCTTAGAAAAATTAGCTAGTGAAACGAATGACGAAAAAATAAAAGATTTAGCATTGCATCAAATTGAAAAAAGAAAAGAATTAGGAAGATGGGAGGCCGCTAAGAATGCCCAATAGCTTTTTTCAGTTCATCCGATAAAGGATAAATTTGTTCATCAGGAAGTAAAAATTTTGCCTCGTCTATTTTTTTATCTAACACCCACGAATGAATTCGTTTGCATAGAGGTGTTACATCGGTAATAGAAACAATCCAATCATTGACATAATGTTCAACCGCTTTACCCGTAAGGCCGATTTGAATGCTGCGATAATTCAGATTTTGTAAAAAAATATCTTTCTCAGGATCCCATTGCAAACGCACAGTTGAATTTTGTAATTTATTTTTCCATTCGTCATGCGAACTGTATTGCGCGTTCTCAAAATGAGACAAACAACAATTTTCTAATGCCCATTCAAAGCCTTCACGTTTTATTTTAATCGCTAAAATGTATTCTTGTCCTTCTTTAGTTGCCCATCCAGCGCGATACATCATCCATAAAAAGGAAGGTTTAATCCATGTTATCCGCTCCATTTTAAATGGGGGAACAAACTTTTGATTGGCAATAGCGGGTAGCGCAATTTCTTTTCTATAGGCTTGATATACCGTTATTGTCTGCTCATCAAAGACTGCCCGAATTTGTTTTTCTAACATTTTAGAATTATTGATAAATCTAAGTTACTTTTTTATGCAATTTTACCGCTAAAAATCCACGCAATGTTTCCTCAAAAAAAGTAGAAATTTTTAATGGACTTTCTCCACCAACTATCCAACTGACCAATATACCAGCAATTATTCATGTCGCCTTGGCAGAAATTATTTTTATTTAAACTAAAGATTTTTACCCCAAACACTCACCTACGCTCATTCACAACTACTTTCTGTTTTCCAAAATCATAAGGATCAGTTGGAATGTGTTGATATTGTGGCGAGACGACAATTCCTACGATCAACCTGCAAGTCTCCTCATTCATCGTTATGTCAACATTGGTAATGCTGGCTATTTTAACATTGACAACGCTTGACGTTTCGAAACCAATAAAATTGCAAGTGACACTTACCATACTTCCCAAGGGAATATCTTTAAGTAAAATTTTATATGCTCCAAGATGGTCGGTGAAGGTATAGAAACGAATTCCTACTTCAGATTCTACTATTATTTTTGCAAAAAGAAGGGGTTCGCCATTTTCATCGCTAACAACTCCTTTAAGAACAGGACTGTCAGCAAGTGTGTCTGAAACTGAATTAAGGGCCGAAACTTGGGCAGACTTTTCAAGATTTTGTTGGATAAAAGTCGCCGCTTTAGCTTGGTTAAAACCCAAAATAAAGACGAATAAAAAGGCTATTTTAAATGCACTGTGGTTGATGGATTGTTGCCGATTATTGATTTGATTGGATTTAAAAATTCCACAAAATTTCGTGGTTTTAGTTGCCAATAAATTTATCTCAGCATCCGTTTTTGAGGTGCAGTCAACAACCTTATGTTGACACAGGTCGCATTGATTTCCTGATAATTCATGTAAAGGAAGCGGGCAGTTAAAAAGTAGTTCCATTTAATCCGTTTTAATAGAAGATGCTTAAAACCGATAATTCCATAAATTAATTTAGTTTGGCGATATCCTTAATTTCTTATTTGTTGGAAATTTGGGAAAATTCGCACACACCTCGAATATTGAAAAAGCCTTTTCTTAGTAAATTATACACACGAAATCTTTTATTTATCTTGTTATCATGTAACTTAATGACGTTAATCGACACTTAACGATTAACCACTTAGTTTTAGTCAGGTAATGAATATCAAACAAAAAGAGTTTTTGGAACTATATGAGCCTGTCCACGATCGGTTTGAGCGCTTTTGTCGTGCTCGCGTGTACGGCGATATGGATTTCAGAGATTTAATGAATGAAACCCTTTTAAGAGCTTATCAAAAATTTGATGAACTTCGGTCAAAAAAGGCATTTCTTTCATTTCTTTTCAGCATTAGCGTTCGGGTATTGGCTAATAACAAACGCAAATTAAAAGAACAATCAGACTCGTTTGAATTGGAAAGTCAATTCCTGTTTGATGGGGCTGACCCAGCGGATATAAGTGCAGAAGTTTTTTTTTTACATAAAGCGCTTGCGCAGCTAACAGAAGATCAGAGAGAATCGGTGATTTTGTATGAAATTTCAGGGTTTAGCATTAAAGAAATTGCCGAAATTCAAGAAACCACTGAATCAAACGTTAAGCAACGTTTGCGTCGTGGACGAATACGACTAAAAGAAATTTTAACCTATGATGGTTCGGTTAAAACAACCGAAGAAACTAACCTTAATGGAGCGGAAGAACTATGAGTATAGGAGACGAAAGACTGGATCAATTATTTGACTGTGCACGTGAACAACGTCCAATTGCCAATTATGAAGAAACTAAACAAGCATTTATTTCCGCCACATTAGTAGCCGCTGGAGGCGTTTTGGCCACCAATGGCCTTCTTAAATTATTAACACTTAAAAAATGGATTATTATGATTAGTACATTATCAATTATTACAACAGGAGCATTAATCTTAGGGTTTCACCTAAACGCTCAAAACCAATTACAGGACGACGAAAAAACAACCACGTCCACCACTCTCGAAACCGAAAAACCAATTTTTCCAAAACAGATCACGGACATTTTTCCAATAGATAAATCGTCTTCTTTGATTCAAGTCGCCAACAATCAAGCAAACATAGAAGAAAAAGCAGTAGAAGACCTATATAAGGTGGAAGAAATAAAGAAAGAAGAATTTCCAGTAAACACGTTAGCTACTCAAAACTTTTTTCCACAAAAAAATCTATTGACTCTAAGCCCAACTGAAGCCATTACACCATATAGTGAGCGTTTTGACATTACCCAAAAAACAACGATTGAAGAATTGGAAGAAATTAAGAAACGAGCAGCCGAATCCGGTGTTCAACTTGACTATAAAGCCCGCTACAAAAACAACAAGATTACTGAAATAAACTTTTCAATAAGGGTAAAACAAGGAACAGATACCTACACTCAGTATATGAATGCAAATATGACCACAACGGATAATTTTTCATACACTATTGCTTGGAAACATTCAGAAGATGGCCAAGTTATAGATCTATTCTGGGGCGATACGGAAGAATTTGAGGCACAAGAACACACCCAAGTAACGAACGATGATGTTGATTGGACGGAATTGAGGAAAGAAATAATTGATGTTCAATCAACCCTTTTTGCCGATACCAGCGAGTTACGTGTAAAATTGGAAGCCGAACTCGCTCAATTAACCAGTGAAATGGAGCGAGTTATTGCCGAATACGACCGAGAAGAAATAGATGTATTAATGCGTGAAATTTCAACCCGCGCTGATGATTTAATCGGACTAATTAACCTTGAAATCGATTTAATTGATCAAGTTGAGCTCGAAATGGAAGCTGCTCAGCTTGAAATGGAAAATGCTATGATGGAGGCTGATGAAGCGTTCAAAGAGGCTCGTGGAGCCAAAAAAGAAGCCAAAAATGCCCAAAAGAGCGCCGAAAAGGAACAGGAGAAAAACGCAAAATAATCCCCTAAAACTTTCTATCTATCGCACAAAATATTCACGTTTAAAGAAAAGTGGTATAGCTACATTTGTTCGCATGGAACTTGTAATTTCAACCAGTTCAAAACAATAAGTATCACCCCTCTAAAATTCGAACCAAATCATTGTTGACATAAAATACCTCACGCCCGTCTGTATTGACGGACAAAACGCCTAAATCAACTAATGATTTCATGTATTTTGTCAAGGTGGTTCGACTGGTGGAACCCGTAATTTCTCCAACTAATTTTTGTTTGATATAGGGCTGTGAAAATAAGGCTTGGTTTAATTCGAAACTGTACCATTTTAGTTTTTGTTTTACAAAATCATAGGTGGCATCCATTTGATTAAGGATTTCATCGATGGTTTGGTTTGTAGTTTTGGCAGTGCTTTCAACGGCGGTTAAAAGAAATAAAATCCAAGGTTTCCAAGCTTGTTTTTGTGTCACAGCCGCAAGATTATAATAATAATCGTCCTTGTGTTCAATGATGTATTTACTTAAATACAAAACGGGGTGCGAAAGCAATTTTTGATCGACTAAATACAATAAATTAATCACGCGTCCTGTTCGCCCATTTCCATCGGTAAAAGGATGGATGGCTTCAAATTGATAATGAGCAATGGCCATTTTAATGAGCGGATCAATCGACTCATCTTCGTTCAAAAATTGAAGCATGTTTTCCAATTTTTTTTGTATAATTCCTTCTCCTTGTGGGGGTGTATAAACGATTTCACCTGGCCTAAATTCACTTTGTCCGCGTTTGATCACTGTTTGTGATTGCGGAGGACGGATGGTTTGAGTGGTGTTTTTGATTTTCTGAAAGACATGTAGTATTGTATCCAAAGTGAAACCTTGAGTTGCTTGTAAGGTTTTATATCCTTCCCATAAGGCTTCGCGATAGCGCAGTACTTCTTTGGTGGATGGATCGGCCTCATCTTCTTTCACCGAATCTGAAATTGCTTTGTACAGTTCGTCTTCGGTAGTGAAAATATTTTCAATGGCGGTGGAACTTTTTGCTTCTTGCAACGCCAGGGTATTAATAAGCATGGACGGATTTGGAATTCGAAGGATATTTCGATTAAGATCTGCTAAAATACGGGAGGTAATTCCCCATTTTTTTAGAATTTCAGCATCGATTATTTCCTCAGAAATTGGCAAATTGGGCAAATCGTTATAAGGTTTCGTTCGATCAAACATACTATTTATATGTTCATTTTTTTTAATTTTTTGAACATATCACAAATATACGTTCAGTTTTTGATAAAAACAAAAATCATGTTCATTTTTTTGATTTTTTTGAACATATATTATAAACATGTCCAGATTTTGATAAAAATAACTAACATGTTCATTTTTTTCACTTTATTGAACATATAGCAAAAACGTGTCCAGTTTTAGCTAAGAATAAGTTACATGTTCATTTTTTTTAAATAAATGAACATATCAACAAAAAGCGTTCAGTTTTGATAATTTAGTTGGAGTGATGGCAATAATTAAAAGACACACAGGTTTTTTTGCGAAAATCAATTTGCTTAAACAAAATTATAAAAATGGTGGTGAGAAGGGGCTATTGCGTTTTGTCGTATTCCAAAATGCGTTAAAAAAATGTGGGACATACTGGATTCGAACCAGTGACCCCTACCTTGTCGAGGTAGTGCTCTAACCAACTGAGCTAATATCCCATTTCTGTCACAAAAGTATAAAATATCCCATGGATGCTTTATAATTTAAGCGAAGTATTTATTTTACAAAAGGTGTTTCGATAAAACAACCTTTAAATAAAAAACCAAGCACCAGGTACTTGGTTCATTAAGTGGAGAATACCGGATTCGAACCGGTCGCCTCTACACTGCCAGCGTAGCGCTCTAGCCAAATGAGCTAATCCCCCAAAAGTGCATGCTATCACCGAAATTAGTTGAACACACAAGGCAAAGGTAATTAAAAATTAATGATTGTTCAATTCCACCCATTTTATTTGTATCCCAATTACCCAAAACCCCTAAAAACTCACACTGCCATTTCTCGTTCTCCTTCTCTTTCTCAGCTGCCTCCAAACTCAAACTCAACTCCCCCTCTGCCCTAGAAACCTTTGAAACTTCATTCTCAACTCCCCCCTCAAAACTCACACTAGAACTCAAACTGATCCCCCCCTCTGCCCTTAAAAAAAAATGTAACCAAACAAACTTTCCACAATATAAAGGCGTGAGAAGTAGGGTTAAGAGGTAAGATGTTGGATGAACTTTAATTAGTTTGTCCAACTCTTTTTTTAAAGTGTGCCTCGCTCCAGTGCCTCAACTTGGCTCCAAAATCAATTCCAGACAATTTTCAATCGATAAATCCGTATATCTTTATACGCACTATTGAAATTCATTTGATTAAACGGCTAGTTAACATATTATTCTTTCTATTTCTAATCAGTTTTCAATCCATTTTTGCGCAGGATAAAATTGAAAAGGAATTTCTATACAGCTCAGACACCTTAAAATTTGACACTGTTTCTGTTTTTAGAACTGGTTTTGAATTGCGCATCAACAACCAATTAATCCCTGACAGCCTGTATTATTTAAATCCAATTAAAGCCCAATTAATGGTCTATCAAGGAAAACAAGGCGATGTGATTCGGATTTCGTACGAGCCCACGCCCTTTAATTTAAATCGCCAGTTTGCACATAAATCGACCAAAATTATTATTTCTGATACCACCAAAACCATTGATCCTTTTTTGTATTCGGTTTCTTCTGCCAACCCCAACCAAGATTTATTTGGATCGTCAAAACTCAATAAACAAGGCAGTATTTCGCGAGGTGTTACGGTGGGTAATGCGCAAAATCTCTCACTCCAATCAACCCTAAACCTACAATTGGATGGGCAAATTGCACCCAATTTATTTTTAAAAGGATCTATTTCAGATGATAATGTTCCTTTTCAACCCGAAGGGAATACACAAAAATTGCAAGAGTTTGATCAGGTTTATTTACAAGTGTACAACGATAATTTTGCGGTGATTGGGGGCGATTTTTGGCTGAAAAAACCATCGGGCTATTTTTTGAATTATAATAAACGAACCCAAGGGGTGTCGGTAGAAGGGTATCATGACATGGCTTGGCTGGGGTTAAAAGGAACGGCTTCGCATAAAGTGAGCGGGGCTTTTTCAAGAGGGAAATTTACCCGAAATGTTATTCAAGGAGTGGAAGGAAACCAAGGTCCTTACCGAATTGTTGGCGAAGAAAATGAAACGTTTATTGTGATTTTGGCTGGAACTGAAAAGGTTTTTCTAGATGGTAAATTAATGACCCGAGGGCAAGAGTTTGATTATACTATCGATTATAACACCGCCGAAATAACGTTTACTGCAAATAATTTAATTACCAAAGACGTGCGAATTATCGTGGAATGCCAATATTCTGATTTGAATTATGCGCGTTCGCTCTTGGCTTATAATGCCGAATTTAAAGGTGAAAGATACCAAACATGGGTAAATGTCTATTCTGAACAAGATGCTAAAAATCAAATGATTCAACAAAACCTAACGGATGAAAAAAAATTAGTTCTCAGCCAAATTGGCGACAGCCTTTTTAACGCTTTTTCAAACAGTATTGACAGTGTGGGTTATTTTGAAAATAGAATTTTGTATAAATTGGTCGATTCGTTAGGGTTTGATTCCGTATTGGTATTCACTGCCAATTCAGACTCCGCGATTTACCAAGCTTTTTTTTCACAAGTGCCATTTGGACAAGGAGATTATGTTTTTGAACGCTTCACCGCCAACGGACGTGTGTATAAGTGGGTTGCACCAATTGGAGGGGAAAGACAAGGAAATTATGCGCCCATTCAATTATTGATCGCCCCACAAAAAAAGCAAATGTTCGTGGTGGGTACCGAATATAAATTCACAAAAAATATTTCAAGCTTTTTAGAAGTTGCGCTTTCCAATCAGGACCCAAATACTTTTTCGAGTTTAGATGCCGGCGATAACCAAGGCACCGCCGTAAAATGGAAATTAAATTCGTTGAATAATATCGATTCACTGCGTGGTTTACAACTGGCTTCGGCGATTGCTTTTGAATACAACCATGCCAATTTTAGGCAAATCCAATGGTTTAGGAGTGTTGAGTTTGACCGCGATTGGAATGTCAGAAACAAAGCATATTTCGGCGATCAATACCTTTCCAATGCCTCTATCAAATTACTCGGGAAAAATTGGGGAGCCATTGGCTACAATTTTGAGAATTTTATTTGGGGGAATGATTATTCGGGCATCCGAAATAACGCCAATCTAACCTTTCAAAAAAACGGCTGGAAATTACTCGGCGATGGGAGTTTATTGGTCTCAAACGGAACAGAAGAATCTAATTTTTTAAGGCATCAACTTGATTTTTCCAAAACCTTTAACGCAATTAAATTAGGTTTTCAAGACATTCAAGAAACCAATAAACAGGCCTTGCAGGGCGACCCGACCCTTTTACTGAGTTCCTACCGTTTTTACGATTGGAAAACCTATATCGCCACTGGCGATTCTACCAAAAATCAATTCGAATTATATTACCGCGAGCGATACGATTGGTTCAGCGACTCTACCCGACTAAACCGTGTGGCAAAAGCTCAAAATGTTGGTTTTGAAGCAGGATTTACCAAAAATATCGATCACATTTTTAGAATCAGCGCCAATTATCGCAGCCTACAAATCGAAGATTCAACACTTTTTAAAGCAAAACCAGAAAACACAGTTTTAGGCAGGTTAGAGCATGTCTTGCACTTGTGGAAAGGCACGGTGGCAGCCACCAGTTTTTACGAGGTTGGTTCGGGCCTCGAATTAAGGCGCGAATTTTTGTTTTTAGAGGTAAATCCCGGTCAGGGAACTCACACCTGGATAGATTATAACAATGACAATATCAAAGATTTAGGCGAATTTGAAATCGCCGTTTTTGTCGATCAAGGAAATTACATCCGTGTTTTTGTCCCAACCAACACCTATGTCCGCGCTTATACCAACCAGTTTACCTCCAGTGTCACCTTGTCGCCAGAAAGTATTTGGCGCACCAAAACAGGAATCAAAAAACTCTTGGCGCGTTTCAGCAATCAAACCGTTTATAAAGTCGACCGCAAAACAAGTTACGAGGATAATTTCCAACTCCTAAACCCATTTGTGTATGGCATTTCAGACACCAGCCTGGTCTCCCTCAACACCTCGTTCCGCAACACCTTTTATTTTAACAAAACCAATTCCGTTTTAGGCCTCAATTATACCTATCAAGAAAACGGCTCAAAAATATTATTAACCAACGGATTCGATACCCGCTTAAACACCTTCCACGAAGTGCAGTTTCGTTGGAATTTAAATAAGTTTATCAACTTCCGCGTCAATTCAACCCTTGGCCGCAAAAAAAACGCTAGCGATTACGCCATCGGCAGAAATTATTTTATCGAGTATTTAGAAACCATTCCCATCCTATCCTTTCAGCCAAACAGCGCTTTCCGAATTGCTTTAAACGGAAAATACAGCCAAAAACTAAACAATTCAGAATTAGCCGAAAAAGCACAAATTCGCGATATTGGAATCGATTTAAGGTACAATCAAGCGCAAAAAGGAAGTCTAACTGGCCGTTTTAATTACATCAACATTACCTACAATGGCACGTCTAATTCGTCCATCGCTTTCGAAATGTTAGAAGGGCTAAAAACAGGCAATAACTTCACCTGGGGACTCTCTTACCAGCGCAAAGTAGCCACCAATTTGCAGTTAAATTTTAATTACAACGGGCGCAAGTCAGAAGCCACAAAAACCATCCATTCCGGCGGTATGGAATTAAGGGCTTTTTTCTAATTTTTTTTGGGCAAATCACCCCCAACTTGTTGGGGGGTCGGGCTCATATCTTTGTTACCACAATTATATTTAGAGTATTATCTTAGGATTATAAACTATTAATAAGCAAAAACAAAGTTGCTAAATTGAGGTCGGGCTAGATACATTTTTATGATATTGACGGACAGGAAAATCAACTTTGTTTTATTACACAACAACCA
>JADZFJ010000492.1 GCA_020849935.1 Crocinitomix sp.
ACAATACTTGTGACCCCTTTCATGAATTTTTGTTTGATTTTTGCGCCTGTTACTGGGTGAGCAACAGTAGGATTTGCTCCAACTACGAGGATACAATCCGTATATTTTAAATCTTCGATTGAATTCGTGGCTGCACCCGTTCCAAACGATCGTTGCATTCCTAATGCTGTTGGCGAGTGACAAACCCGTGCACAGCAATCAATATTATTCGTTCCAACAATGGCACGCATGAACTTTTGCATGAGGTAATTCTCCTCATTTGGTGTACGAGCCGATGAAATTCCTGCAATAGCGTCAGGACCGCTTTCTTTTAAAATTCGTTTGAATTCGTTGGTGATATAATCATAAGCTTCATCCCACGATACATTTTCAAATTCGCCGTTGGCACGTTTAATCATCGGAGAACGTAATCTTTCTGCGTGATTATAAAATTTGAAGGCAAAACGACCTTTTAAACAGGTGTGTCCACCATTGGCGGCAGCTTCATAAGGCGCTTGGATGGATAATATTTTTCCATTTTTTGTCGCGACAGCAAGGTTGCATCCAACCCCACAATAGGTACAAACAGTTCGAGTAACTTCTTCTGTTTTAATTGCTTTTGATTGGAAAACATCGGAGATTGCGCTCGTTGGACAGGCTTGCGCACACGCACCACAACTTACACAATCTGAACCCATAAATGTCTCATTCGCTCCTTTCACAATATGGCTGTCAAAACCTCTTCCAGCCATGCTCAATACAAATTCACCTTGAACTTCATCACACGCACGTACACATCTGAAACAATTGATACATTTTGAGAAATCAGAGGTCATGTAAGGATGTGAAAGATCTTTTTTACGATCTAAATGGTTGGCTCCCTTTTCATAACGAACGGAACGAATTCCAACTTGTGCCGCTACATCCTGTAATTCGCAATTTCCATTTACTTCGCAGGTTAAACAATCAAGCGGATGGTCAGTCAGCACCAATTCGATGATGTTTTTTCGCAAACGTTGCACATTTTCTGAATCTGGATAAATAAACTGTCCTTCACCAATTGGCGTATGACAAGATGCCAATGCTTTGGTTTTACCATTTTCTTCAAAAGCCACATCTACACTACACACCCTGCAAGAACCAAAAGGATCTAAATTTGGGGCGTCACAAAGTGTTGGTACTTTGTCGGTATGATTCCTTTTGAGAAAAGTCAAAATAGATTCTCCTTCGTTGATTTCGAATGGTTTATTATTGATGTAGGCTATTTTCATGGCAAAATATGTTTAGGAGCAAATAAACAATTAATTAGCTTTAAAGTAAGTTTTTAATTCTTGATCAAAATACATGAGTGCATTTTGAACGGGAAGAGGAATTCCTCCGCCGTGTGCACACAGTGAACCGATTTGAAGGGTATGTAAAAGATCATTTAATAATTCACGGTCAATTTTTGACGTTCCTTCAGCAGCGCTTTTAAACATTTCATGGCCTCGTTTTGTGCCAAGGCGACAAGGGAAACATTTTCCACAACTCTCAAAAGCAGCGAAGTCAAATAAATGTTCAATGAATTTAATCATCGGAAAACTTTCTGGAATGCAGACAATCGAAGCGTGTCCAAGCAAAAATCCAGCATTTCCAAACGATTCAAAATCAATGGAAAGTTCTGGTATTTTAGAAACCGGCACCAATCCTCCCAAAGGTCCTCCAATTTGCATGGCTTTAACGGGATATTTGAATCCTCCACCATACTCATTAATAACGGTTGAAAGTGGCGTTCCCATTTCAACCTCGTAAATGCCCGGATTGTTAAAAAAGCTATCGAGACAAACTAATTTGGTACCACTTGATTTGGCGGTTCCTAAATTTTTATAAAACTCACCACCTTTTGTCAAAATAGTATGAACAGCTGCCAATGTTTCGACATTATTTACAACAGTTGGTTTGTTGAATAAACCTTGTTGGGTCGGGTAGGGAGGACGCGTTCTGACTTCTGGTCGTTGTCCTTCGATAGAATTAATCAAAGCTGTTTCTTCACCACAGATATATGCACCTTGCGCCTGAATCACTTTAAAATTAAAGTTAAATTGTGAACCTAGAATATTTTTACCAAGCAAATCATTTTCAACCAGCTCATTAATGGCATCTTGAACGATTTTAACCGCTTCCGGATATTCAGCGCGAATGTATAAAACCCCATAATCTGCACCGGTGATATAACCAGCAATCATCATCCCAAAAAGCACTGAATGAGGTCTTTGTTCTAATAAATACCGGTCCGAATAGGCACCTGGATCACCCTCATCCGCATTACAAATTATAAATTTTTGATCGGCTTCGGCATTTTTACACGATTCTAGTTTGAATCCCATCGGAAATCCAGCACCACCACGACCACGAATGTTTGAAAGTTTAATTTCGTTCAAAGCCACCATTGGATCTTCGCGCAAAACTTTCATTAAAAGTGAATAATGTGCATCTAAACCTAGATAAGGTGCTGTTAAAAGCGGTTCACCAATTGATTTTACAATGTATTGATCTTGATTTGATTGAGAAGTACCCGTCAAAATTTCTGCAATTTCTTCTTCCGTTTTTGCAGAATAATTTTTGCCTTGATAATTAAATGCCCCATTTTCATGGCATCTCCCTAAACAGGTCATGTGGCCAATTTCTGAAGCATCTACATGTTTTTCAAGGATGGTTTGCACAGCGTCTTGTTTTCCACTACATACACAAGCGGTGCCGTTGCAGATGTACACTTTCTTGTTTTGATTTTCAGGTTTCATGAAATCATAGAAAGTGGCGGTACCATAAGTGATCGATTTGCCAATTAAAAATTCTTCGGCAATCCGGTCTAAATCTTTCGAAGATGGCGTTCCAGTTTGTCTTGAAGCAATTCCTAATTCTTCAAATAAATTGACTTCTAATCCTTTTCTTCCAGATAATTCACTCAGGTTTTTTGACATCGCAGTATAGTTTGCACTAAATTAGCAAAAAAGATTTTCAAATGAGTACAGAAAGGATTCAAATATTAAATAAGAAATGTTGACATACCTTATTTGACATCCATTTTTTGCTGGTAAAACTGGTTAATAATTATCTAAGTGTATATTTATCAGATTTTTAATAGATGGATAATTTTACTAAGATGTTTTCACAAAATTTCGTAATATCCGAACTAGCTCCGTTAAAATTGTTAAAAATGATTCCGTAGGCTAATTTTTTTCCAGTTTTCGAGTCGACATAACCTGCGTAAGATCGAATGCGGGTCATACTTCCACTTTTCCCATACGCTCTTCCTTCTGCAGTGGTGCCTGTGCACATGGCGCTCATAGTTCCTTTTTTACCAGCAAGCGCCAAACTATTTTTGAAGCTCTGCGCACCTTCTGCTTTGTTCATATATCCCAACAACTCAACTAAAAACTTAGCTGAAACTGCATTCGATCGAGAAAGTCCGCTACCATCAGCCATAAATAATCCAGCTCCTGCTTTTGAACTCCAATAATTCGAGCAGATTTGAGCACCATTATACGTACTTCCATAACCTGATTTTTTATAGGATATTTCGCATAGCAAATGCTCGGCAAATAAATTGATACTTTTTTGATTCACCTCGTCGATAATGGATCCCAAACTCGGCGAAGAATGTTCAAAAATTGGCTGAAGCGTTGGCTTTACAAATTCAGGGTTTTTGCTTAATTCACGAAAAGAAGTTGAACCATTTTTTATTTCTATCCCGGTGATTTTTAGAACGTGATACAGCTCTACCGAAATTAATCGTTCAGGGTCTGGAATACTGGCTTTAACTTCAAAACTTTCTTTGCCTTTTGGAATCGTGCCGCGGATAAACCAATCGTACGAATAAGGCGCACCAAAAACATACGAATCGTCCGAGCCATTGCCTGCTTTTACGGCATTTTGAATCGTTAATCCATGAATGTAAGGATTAATGCATAAAAGTTCAGTAGAATCTCCTTCATTCAAACCACTGCTAAACTCTAACCGGCACATATTGTCATAAACCGTTAAGCCATTTGGGCCCGCACCATAGTAATTCCCTAAATCTCCCCACACCCAACCAGTTGGCACACCATCATAGCGGTATTTTGATCCATCTCCTATAACTCTTCCTGTAATTTTTTTGATGCCAAAAGCCTTAATTTTCTCTGCCCATTCGTACAAAAAGCTGTCTTGCGCGCCAATTTTATTGTAATATTTCGAACCTAAGGTTGGATCACCGCCGCCGACAATGTACAAATCGCCATTTAAAACCCCCGTCAACGAATCAAAATCACCGCTGTACATTAATTTCGTCTTAAAACGATAGTTTCTACCAAGCATTTGGCTGGCTGTTGCCGTTGTAACTAATTTCATCGTTGAAGCACTTGGGAGCGCCATTTGACCATTATAATCGGCTACTAATTCACCCGTTGACAAGTTTTTAACGTAAAAACTAATCGCAGCACCTGACAATTTTGGATTCAGTGCCAATTCATCAATGTACTTTTGAATCAGGTTGTCCGGTTTGAGCGGTGTGGTAGCCACTTGAGCTTCACTATAACCACTCATTAAAAACAAGGATAAGAACGCGAATAAATGTCTCATTTTGTGCAAGTGTATTTCGATTCAATTATATTTGTGCTTATAAATTTAGAATTTTGTGCGGTATAATTGGTATTTGGGCTAAAAATAATCTAGGAATTCAAGAACTTCCTAAATTATCGAATGCAGTTGAAAAGCTTAAACACCGAGGACCAGACGCTGCTTCCTTTCAACTTTACGAAAACTGTGGATTTGGGCATACCCGTTTGTCCATTATTGACACCGATGTCCGCTCAAACCAACCGTTTATTTCCGAAGATGCGCGTTATACCATGGTTTTTAATGGCGAAATTTATAATTATCGCGATTTAAGGGCAAACCTTGAACAAGAAGGGGTTCATTTTAAGACCAGCGGAGATACAGAGGTGTTGTTTGAATTACTAAAATTGAAAGGAAAAGCAGCCCTTCAACTGTTGGACGGTTTTTTTGCGTTTGCATTTTATGATGCTCATGAGCAAACGATTTTATTAGCACGGGACCGAATCGGAATCAAACCTTTATTAGTCTATGAAGATGAGGATAAAATAATTTTCAGCTCAGAACTTCAACCATTCTTTGATTTTGGAATTAAGGTTGATGTGAATGAAACGGCCTTGAACAATTATTTTGGATTCACTTATACGCCTGCACCAGCAACCATGTTAAAAAATGTGGTTAAAATTTTACCCGGTCAATTGGCAGAAATTAAAGCGGGCGAGCTTCATTTAGCACAATATTATTCTTTGGAGGTAGCCCATTCAACACTCGGTTTTGAGGAGGCGAAAATTCAACTTCGAAAATTGGTAAAAACCAGTGTTAACAACCGTTTACTGGCCGATGTTCCTGTAGGTTGTTTTTTGAGTGGAGGGGTCGATTCATCCGTTATTGCCGCAGTAGCCATTCAAGAAAAACCAGATTTACACACCTTTTCAATTGGGTTTGACCACCCTTATTTTAATGAAGCGGGTTATGCCAAGGAAGTCGCAAAACACATTGGATCGAACCATACCGAGTTTATTTTAACAAAAGACGACTTTAAAGAAAATTTTCAAGATTTTTTGAAAACAATCGACGAGCCTTTTGCGGATTCCTCTGCCTTTGCCGTGTACATGCTTTCTAAAAAAACGAAACCATTTGTCACCGTAGCTTTGAGTGGAGATGGGGCAGATGAATTGTTTGGTGGCTATCGGAAACATAAGGCAATGTTTCAAATGGCCAATCTGAGTGGCACCAAAAGAAACCTAATTAAATGGGGAGCTGGTTTTTTGAAACCTTTAAAATCCAATCGTTCGTCAAGAATAGGTGAATTTAACCGAAAATTACAAAAGCTCAATAAAGGATTAAAAGATGAACCGAAAGATCGTTATTTAAACTGGTGTCAATTTATTGAAAGTGGCACACGAAAAAAATTATTTTCAAAAAATTTTAAAGAAAATTCGCTCGATTTAGCACGTTTTGATTGGAATGATCTAAACGCTCAATTATTCGCCGATCAAACCTATGTCTTACCGAATGATATGCTCAAAAAAGTAGATTTAATGAGCATGGCATTTGCACTCGAAGTGCGTGTACCCTTTTTAGACCACAAAATTGTTGAATTTGCCAACTCCTTGCCGTTTTCGTACAAAGTCAATAATCAGGGAGGTAAACAATTGTTAAAAGCTGCCTTTTCAGATTTATTGCCAGCATCTGTTTTTAATCGTCCAAAAAAAGGATTTGAAATTCCATTAAAGGATTGGCTAGGGGAGACCTTAGATGCGATTTTCGAAGGTGAACTTTTCACCAAAGAGTATTTAGCTCGACAGGGACAATTTGAGTGGGAATACATTCAAACATTGCGTAAAAATTGGCAAAAATCGTCTTTTGGAGATTCGATTTATTTGGTGTGGGCTTTGGTGGTTTATCAATATTGGTGGAACAGAAACATTCACAATATCTAAAATAAAACTACTTTTACACTACCTACACTTTATGCAATCGATTCTAAAAAGAAAAAGTCGATGAGAAAATGATTAAAATACTACGAATTGTCAACCGATTTAATTTAGGCGGACCGACATACAACGCTACCTTTTTGTCAGCCTATCTTTCTGAGGAATTTCAGACACAATTAGTGGGTGGAAAACACGAAGAGCATGAAGGCGATTCGCAATTTATCCCTTTGAATTACGGTCTTCAACCTCAAATAATAGAAGAATTTCAGCGAGAAATTAATTGGAAACAAGATCGAAAAGCAATTAAAATAGTCCGCCAATTAATTCGCACCTATCAGCCTGACATCGTTCACACTCACGCCTCAAAAGCAGGTGCAATTGGTCGATACGCGGCGTATAAAGAAGGAGTTCCAGTCATTGTCCACACCTTTCACGGCCATGTTTTTCATTCGTATTTTGGAGCCATGAAAACGTGGGTTTACAAGGTTGTTGAACGATATTTAGCCAAGAAATCGGATGCCATTATCGCCATATCTCCCATTCAAAAAAATGAATTGGTAAACAAATATCACATTGTCAATTCGGAGAAAGTTCATGTCATTCCTTTAGGGTTTGATTTGAACCGTTTTTACGAAAATAAAGAAGAAAAACGGGAAATTTTTAGAACCCAATACGTAGTCACTTCGGATGAAATTGCGCTTGGAATTATTGGTCGCTTAACTTTAATCAAAAACCATGAAGGATTTTTGAAGGCAGTAGAAATCGCAGCGCAAAAAACAAGTAAAAAACTAGTTGCGTTTATTATTGGTGATGGAGAATTACGAGCCGAATTAGAAGTTCAAGCAGCACTTCTTCGCGCCTCTTGTCCAAATTTGCGCATAATTTTTACCTCTTGGATTAAAGAAATTGATACCGTTTTACCTGGGTTGGATTTGATTGCTTTGAGTTCATGGAACGAAGGAACACCCGTTAGTTTGATCGA
>JADZFJ010000493.1 GCA_020849935.1 Crocinitomix sp.
AGTTCTCAGCCGGGCCGGGTTCTGTTGTATTTTTCAGCGCGTCGGCTTTGCGCGTTGGCGTATTCGCGATGGCACCTAACGGTTACGTATATGAAACGTTTGGCATTTCGAAGCACTGTCCTGTCAAGTTACAAGCACTTTTGATACGGGCTGAAAACTTCGATAACCCACTGACTGCCAAATGTTTTATATACGATGTTGTGCGTTCGGTGTTCTTCTTTAGTCTTGATTGTCTGTCGGTTGTGCGTTGGAACAGACACACTCTTTGCCAAGTTTTGTCTTGTGGGTCGGCTGGTGCGACTTGGCAATGTGTGTGGCTGTTTAGCATTGGCAGTATTTATTTTTAAAAATGTCGTTTATTTCAGTTAAAAAACTGTCGTCTGGTGATTTGTTTATAGCCGTTTCCCTGAATTTCTTGTAAAGCTCTATGATTTTATTTTCGGTTTTCTTGTCGAGCAATGTCAAGTCAAGCATCATTGCTTTATTAAGGTCATTAGGCTCAAATTTTTGAAGTCCGTTTCCGTATTCCCTGCGGTTATCTTCAAAAATTTCTCTTGCCACATCCGTCAATAGATAAGCAAACAATACTTCAACATTTACATTATCAAACAAACTATTCTGAACTAGATATACACAATGAAAAGTTGTCAGATTAGATATGTTCGCTTCATTTCTGATGAATTTCAATCCGCTTCTGTTGAAAACAGAAACCCAAATTGGTGATGGTGGACGATTTTCTAAAGAATACCAAGGAGTTCTACAAGCTGTCAGATACTTTTTATCAATACCTGTTTTTTCTCCAAGGTCAATGTATTTTAAAACATTCTCATCCTTAGAACCGATTGCGTTTAATAAATATGTTTGTCTATCGCTTTTAATTAATGAATGGTAATTGTCTTCTGTGAAAAAATTATCTCTAACGTCCACCGCTTTGCAAATGCAAGGTAATAAATATTTTTTGTCAATACCATACTGATTTGCTTTCGATTTGGAAAATGTAAAATACTCGTTTGCACCTGTGGCAATACCACGGACAACTTTAGCTACACTTGAAAATGGAATTAAGTTTTTATATCTAATCCCGTTTTGCTCTTGGTAATATTTACGCCACTTTACATCTGGTTCAAGTTTATTATTGTCAAAAGTTGAGCTATCAATACTGTGAAGCGGATATTCAGAAATGTAAGTTCTGATAAGCTCTAAGTCATTGATTTTTTTTATAGTTGAAAACTTAACCTTTTGATTATGTTTGTCATTTGAACATAAAAGAATACAAGCAGTTGTTAAAGCGTCATCAAAAACATTTTCTTCAAAATCGAAAACGACTATATGCCTTAAAACTTTATTCTTTATTAATGCCGATTTAACAAGTTTTCCATAATCTGAATTAAGAAACTCTGATGGTATAATGTAGGCAAGCCTGCCGTTTGGGTTTAGCTGGTATATAGACTTTAAGAGAAAAAGTGTGTAAAGATTTGTAAATCCGTTTAGTTTAATTTTTAAGCGATTTTCGATTTCGTTTAAAATCGTTTTGTTGTCATAATCATGAAACTTAAAATATGGTGGATTACAAATGATACCATCATATTTATTGTTCCAATCGTTAAACATATAATCTTCTAAATGTAAATCGACAATGGAAGTATCGTTGAATATTTCTTTTGATTCTGCAAATATTTTTTCATCAATATCAAAACCTTTTATTGATAAATCTGATTTTTTACCAATTAAGGCTCTTGAAAAAACCCCAAGACCGAATGCTGGTTCTAAAACTGTTTTTAGATTTTGGTTTCCCAACAACCAATCTGCCATTAGAGATGCTAACTGAAATGGCGTGAAGAATTGGGCAAATTTTTTCCTGTGCTCTAAGGAAGTTATTTTAGAGTAGCCTTTCTCAACTTGATTATCTATCGCTTGCGATATGTCTTTAACTTCAATCATTAGAATTCTTTACTATCTATGCCGAGTATGTTAATCAGATTGTCTACTTCAAGATATGCTGTTCCTCCTTTGAAGGTAACATAAAATAAAAGTCTGCCCCTGTCCATTTCTTTTCTAACGCTTTCGTGAATGGGTTCTTCAACTTTTGATGCAATAGGTGTTCCTGATTTTGAGTTAATTTTGATTGTGGTTTTGTTCTGATTTTTGGTGTCTGTCTCAACTGAGAAAATTATTCCTTCATTGTTGGAATCTGAGATAATAGACAGAATTTGCTCGAATGAAATTCCGTAAACCTTATCGAAGAATACCTGAAAATAAAAATGTGGAACATTGAAAGTTTCAATCCATTTGTAAACAACCTTGATGTCTTCAACCTTTGGAGTTATTGAAAGATAGTCTCGTTTCTGAATTTCCTTTATTGCATCTTTGAGTGTTCTAAAATGTGATTTCAATTCCGAAAGTCGCTCTGTTGAACTCCAACTTGGAACTCTGAAATCTGTTACCGACAAAGTTTTTTGTGTAATGCTTTTAAGTAAATCAATGTACGGTTGTCTTGAAGGGTGATTTAATTCTTCCTGAAATTCTGCAAGAATTATATCTCTGGTTTGCAATGCGATTTGACTATATTTTTCAGTCCTAACTTGCATTGCTTCTTCGTATTTGTCAATTAAGAACGCACTTGACCTTACTTCAATTCCTGCTATTGCCTTTTTTACATACTCGGTAATTGTATGGTGTGGGATTTGGCTTATATCAAATCCTAAATCGTTATTGAAATCTTCCCTCCTGAAGATTAGCAAATCAGGTCTTTTTCCAATTGTATCAAGTTCGTTTTGAAAATCTTGATAAAATGTATCAAACCCGTCTTCCCCTGCTACTAAGTCATCAGACTTACCATATTTTACTGCGATAAAGTTCTTTGAAGTTTCGTTAATTGCTCTGAATACCAAATTTTCAGCCCAATCTCCCTGCTCCTTGTTGGTAATGAAGTTTGACGATGCTTGTGTCGGTGTTCTTGCAGGGTCACGTGGAAGTCCAAAGTCCACCAAAGCTGTTGGAACTGTTTTAGTTAATTCTCTTATTTTTTCGTAATATGTCATAATCATTTTTTGTTCTACAAAGTTACATTTTTAATTCTGAGAGTCATTCCGTGCGTTGGCAAAAAATGGCTCTTTTGGTTTTTGGAGCGTTGACTCGTGTGTCGGCAAAAACCAAATGTGCCATTTGCGGGTCGGCTTCTTACACTGACGCACAAC
>JADZFJ010000494.1 GCA_020849935.1 Crocinitomix sp.
AAGATGAACTTTGGGTGACAAATTCGAGAGGAGTACAACGTTTTAATTTAACCAAAATCAACCAGAAAATTGACGCACCTCAACTCTTTATCTCCTCGGTTTTAGTCAACGATAAAAAGGTGTCCAAAATTCAAGAAAAAGGGGATTTTTCTGCTAATTCACGCAGATTTAAATTCGTTTTTAAAGTCAATACCTTAAAAAACCGAGAAAACATTCGGTATCATTTTAAACTTGAAGGAAATAACGAAAAATGGCACATCAATCCATACCAAGATAACGAGGTGGTGTACAATGCCCTCGGCCCGGGCAATTACCGTTTTCTTGTGAAAGCCGAAAACAATGGCTTATTTTCCGAAATTCAAACCTATTCCTTTTCTATCTCGGCGCCATTTTACCAAAAAACGTGGTTCACAGTTCTAATTGGTCTGATCATTTTGGGGATGATCACCTTCTTATACTATCGCCAACTGCTAATTCAACGCAAAAAAGCCGATCAACGGAACGAATTAAATGCCTCTCGTTTAACCGCCATTCAATCGCAAATGAACCCCCATTTTATCTTTAACTCATTAAACTCTATTCAAGATTTAGTACTAAAAGGAGACATTGATAATTCGTATACGTACATCACTACTTTTTCCAACCTAGTTCGACGTACTTTAAATTATTCGGAAAAAGATTTTATTGAATTCGACCAAGAAATTAAACTCATCGAACTTTATCTTTCGTTGGAAAAACTTCGGTTTAAAGATGATATCGATTTTTCGATTCAAACCATTCAAGCCGAAGATATTATGATTCCACCCATGCTCATTCAACCGTTTATTGAAAATGCACTCGTACACGGCTTGCTGCACAAAGAGGGCGAAAAAAAATTGACCATTCAATTCAAACTTACCGATGTCTTAATTTGCGAAATCATAGACAACGGCGTAGGACGAAAAAAAGCCATGGAAATAAAAAACCGTCACCGCGCCAACCAAGAATCCTTCGCCGTCAACGCCATCAAAAGACGATTTAATATTTTAAAGGATCATTTTAATGGCGAATTAGGTTTTGAAATGGAAGATTTGGGCACCGAAGAACACGTTGAAGGCACCAAAGTCACCTTGCGCATCCCAATAAAAAAGAAATATTGACCATTCGTAAAAAAAAAAGCACATTCCTAAAAAAGCAGCCTCAAAAAGCACAAGAACCTGTAAGTTTACACCGTGAATAAAATTAACGCCATATTGGTTGATGACGAAGAACGAGCAAGAGACGTGCTTGAAAATCTGTTGTTGCGTTTTTGTCCCAGCGTCAACCTACTCGCAAAATGCAGCAATGTTGAACAAGCGGTAGAGGCCATCAAAATCCACCAACCCGATGTTGTTTTTTTAGACATCGAAATGCCTAATTACGCTGGCTACGAATTGGTCGACTTTTTTACCGACATCAATTTCGAAATTATTTTTGTCACCGCTTACGACCAATATGCCATCAAAGCATTCGAAGTTTCCGCTATCGATTATTTGTTAAAACCTATCGAAATTGATCGCCTAAAAGAATCTGTCGCCCGTGTTTCCAACAAATTCGACAAGCAACAAGGCAATCAGCGCATGGCCCATTTAAAAGAAACCTTGGCGCAATCAGAAGTACAGAGCATCCTCGCTTCTAAAAACGGCAATCAGTACGTAGTTAATTTCGACAAAATCATCGCCGTCGAGGCACAAGAAGCGTACAGCTGTATCCACACAAAAACAGATCGTTACGTCATGAGCCGAAATTTGAAATATTTTGAACGAATGCTCTCCGAACATCCCAATTTTATTCGGGTTCACAAATCGTGGATCATCAACGTCAACTTCATCAAACACTATACAAAAACCGATTTAAGCATCAAATTAGAAGCCGACATCCTCGCCAAATTATCTAAATACAAAAAGGCCGAATTTGAAACCTTATTATTGAAATAAGTCGCCCTTAAAACAAAAATCCCTTCCTTAAATCCTTATACAAATAAGTTTTTTACGAATTTTTTGGCGCCCCGCTGTTCCGCTGCGCTCCACATCGCCGGGCTTTTCGTTGCAAGTCCTCTCCCCAATTAAATTGGGGATTGCGGGCTTTTCACTATAATCCCTGGTCGGCCCCGCCCCCCGCAATCACCTCAAATGCAACTTCAAACACTAAATTGTCGTCTCAATTTAGCTATGAAAAACTTAATCATTGTTTTAGGAATTTTACTCGTTGCAGCCGCTTGTCGAAAAGATCCAAATTTGGGTGGATGTCAAAATTGTCAAAAGCAAATCAACTCCTATTCGTCTGCCTATTTTTTGGAGGATGCCGAATATCTCACCTATCAATTAATTTCATCAGACTCTAACCATATAGGGCACAATCAAATAGCATTAGACGAACCAACCGTTTATTGTTATCTCGGAAAATTGAGCGCCATCTATAATGAAGCAAATGCCACGGAAGGCTCACTCCATAAAATGCTGAATAAATGGAATGTTCATGTCAAGGACGGCATTGAATTATCCTTGCTTGGAATCAAGTTTTCAGATACTTTAGGCTTGATCAATGAGTTTTTAACCAATCCTGGAAATACTTCGAATGAATTTTTAAACGAACTCTATAACGATTATGGTTTTAGAGCAATTTATCCCTCCAATAGTGAAGATATTATAGGAATTCGATCGTTAAAAAATCACAATACCCCTTATATCAAAACGCGCCTGCTAGAATTTGACGAAA
>JADZFJ010000495.1 GCA_020849935.1 Crocinitomix sp.
CAGATTTAATTTCAACATTCTCTAATCCAACAGTTAAACTTAGAGAATCCGAATTTATCAACCCTTTGACACTGTACATGGGGTCATTACCTAAAGGCAATTCGGGGTAAGGTTCCTTTTCGCAAGCCACGATCAAAATAGCTAAAATAAGCGATATTGAACTAATTATTTGTTTCATTTTTATTTTCTAAATAGTGTGTAATTGAGGCCAAATGTTAAAGATGTTTCTCGATCTTTCACATTTAGTTGTCTGAAAAAAGTGTCATCTGTTCGGTCAAAGAGTCCACAATTCAACGACATCTGAATGCCCAAATAATCTTTTAATTTAAATTCATAACCGAGTGATAATTCGAAATCTTGCTTTTTAATTCCATTTTTAACACCCCAGTTATTATTCACTGTTTTTATTCCTAAATCATCATTTAATTTATAGGCCATATTCGATTTCACCCCAACTAATTGCTCCATCCCTAACCCTACTCGAAGGTTGTTTCGGCGATTTAATTGGTAACTAGCGTAAAGGCTAGGATTGATATAATAAGATTCTCGAATTTGCAAATGACTCCATGATCTGCTATAACTTCCATCAATTTTATAGTTAACAGATTGATTTTCGACTTCAAGTTCATCAAATGCCGTATAATTAACTGTTAATCTCACTCCCCAATCCAATTTTTTAAATGTCCCAAGTCCATGATGATTATAATTTAGACCACCATAAAGTCGTTTTGTGAGTAAAAGATCGGTCGAACCAAAACTTTTTCCAGCGCCTGCACCAGCTAAGAGTGAAACTGAATGAGATGGTTCCAAATGCTTTGGCTCAATTACAACTAAAGCAGCCTTTAAAGTACTCTCATCAATTTTATTTGTTGGAAGTTGATTGATATGGATTGGGAAATGTTCCACAAAAACAAATTCATTTGATTTTTCAATTTGATGATTAAAATCGGTGGCCACCAATTGATTATTTTGAGCTGAATTAGGAGATCCATTTTCATTAAGTTCCCCTTCAGTTAAATCAGGAAACACCGTCAGGTTTGTATTTACATGTTCATTCAAATTAGGTTCATTTCCATGCTGATCAACAAGTACATTGGTGAAATTAGTTCCGTAATTGG
This sequence comes from Crocinitomix sp., assembly GCA_020849935.1. Lineage (GTDB taxonomy): Bacteria > Bacteroidota > Bacteroidia > Flavobacteriales_D > Crocinitomicaceae > Crocinitomix. Next base: position 1,119 of record JADZFJ010000495.1, read on the forward strand.
TGAAACTTGTTGCCGTTAAATTTGAATGGTTTGGTAGATTTGATTCTTCATTCGAATTCGTGTGTACATTTGAACGAAGTCCAATCGGTTGTGTTGTTCGCGAGTACGTGTCCGCCAAATTCGAAGTGGAATTTCCAGAGGTTAACTGTAATGTATTTCCATTCTCTTTTTGATTTCCGTGGATATGCGCCGATTTTTGAACAAAGGCTTGCGTTGGTTGATACCCAATTCCTACAAACGAAATCAAGATTAATAAAATAGCCACTGCGCTCCAACGGGCAAAAAAGATTCTTCGATCGGATTGATCCAAAAGAACCCTTGCTTCGTTCCAATAAGCGGGTGTATATTCGTAATGTAAACCTTCTTTAACAAGTTCATCATTTGCATCCGACCAAAAAAGAGGGCTATAGTTGACTTCAACAGATTGCGTCGCTTCAAGAAATGCTTCATCCATTTGAAGTTGACTTTCTACTTGTTGAAATTCTGACCAAAAACTAGGTGAATAACTTGCAGAATTTACCAACGCCGCATCACGAAATGCGTCATCCATAAAAGCATCGTCCAAATCATTCAAGCTAGACATACTTGGCAATACAAAACCTGTGTCCGCAGCTGCGCGAAAAGCAGCATCCAAGGACTCATTTTCCAAATTAACCCGCACGTCTTCCCAAAATGATTTATTGTAAGCAACTTGATAGTCCTCACTCATTCGAACGAATGCCTCATCCATATTTTTATCTTCTTCCAACACCGCTTAAGCCCAAATTTCTTTATTATCTGTTTTTGAAATTTTATCTACCATTTCCCTCAGCAACTTTCGTGCATTTGATAAGTGCCATTTTGAAGTTCCATCGGATATTTCCAATAAATCCCCTATTTCTTTGTGGGTGTACCCATCAATTACGTAGAGATTAAATACATTTCTTGAAATATCTGGAAGTCTTTTAAGTAACCCCATTAAGACATCCATTTCTAATTTTGACCAAACTCCATTTTCTACCGTTGTGACATGAATTTCAAGTTCTCTATCCGTTTCTTTTGAATCGACTAACTGAAGGTAATTTTTATTTTTTCTGAACTCGTCAATGATAGTATTGAGTGTTATTCTTCTTACCCATGCTTCAAACGGGGTTTCTTCTTTCAATTTATCAAGGTTTTTGCAAATCTTAACGAAACTAATATTCAAAATATTACGCGCATCTTCTTCATTTTTATGATAGCGCATACACGTAGGCATTAATTTTACATAACACCACTCGTAGAGCTTTTCTTGCGCGCGTCGGTCATTTTTCCGACAGGCTTCAATTAATATGTGATCAATCATACGTGCACCTTTTGTTGACAAAAAGAACCAGCCGAGCCTAAACTCAGCTGGTTTGAATAAGTAGTTTGATTCACTTTATCATAATAAACCCATAATTATGATAAACTTCTCAATTCATATAACGGGAATTTGTAATTTAGGGTTGGTAAAAATCGAAAAAAAATTAAAATTTATGTTAAACCTTTATGTAATTCGGCACGGAAAGGCAGTGAGACCTGAGGATGCAGTGAATGATTTTAATAGAGAATTAAATAAAAAGGGGACTGCTCAAACCAACCAAGTTGGTGATCTTTTGAAGCGAGCCGACGTAAAAATTGATTTAATCGTGACTTCAGGGGCAAAAAGAACTGCTGAAACGGCTGAAATTATCAATTTTCATTTAAATGCAAAAGCTGTCTATTATACGGATGATTTGTATTTAGCCGATCGAAAAAAAATTCAAAAAATAATCTCGAAACATGGCAAAGGAGACAATGTATTATTGGTTGGTCACAACAATGGGTTGAGTGATTTTGTTTCTTATTTGTCTGGAAAAAATTTGGTGTTATCTACCTCAATGTTGGTGCACTTAAGTTTTGATTTGAAAGATTGGAGTGAAATTGACGCCAATTTGGCGAAAATTGAGCTTATCTTTGAGCCGAACGTACATTCATTTTGATTACAAAAAACATCGATAAAATAATCTTGGGAATTGACCCTGGTACTTCAATTATGGGGTATGGAATCATCCATGTCAAAGGTCAAGAAATGAGATTACTCACGTATGGTGTGATTCATTTGAGTAAAATTGCACTTCATCCAGATAAATTAAAACGAATTTTTGATCGTGTTGATCAATTAATTCTTGAATACAAACCAGATGAAATGGCCATTGAGGCACCTTTCTTTGGCAAAAACGTTCAGTCTATGCTAAAATTAGGACGTGCTCAAGGTGTTTCAATTGCGGCGGCATTAAATCGCAACTTGCCATTTGAGGAGTATTCACCAAAAAAAATCAAACAATCGATTACTGGTAATGGAAATGCATCAAAAGAACAAGTTGCCGCGATGTTATTACGATTGTTTAATCTAAAAGAAATGCCAGCTCAATTTGATGCTACGGATGGACTAGCTGCAGCGGTTTGTCATCACTATCAAGGAGGTGTAGGCGAGCACAACAAATCTAAATCAGGATCATGGAAAGCATTTATTTCAGATAATCCAACACGACTTAAAGAAAAAAAGAAATAGTTTGATTTTGCTAGGATTCATGCGGGATATAAATTTTGGTATGTAAATTGCCAAGGAATGATTGACTGTACAATAAACAGCGATTTAAGTAATTTTAATTATCTTCGAAAAAAAATAAAAATGAAAAAAATTCTATTAGCACTTTGTCTTGGTGTTTTTTTGACAAATGTGAACGCACAAGTGGTTGCACCTTATGGAGGCGGTGTTGTCTCTGAGAATGCTGCAATGAATAAAATTGATATTAAAGAAATAGGTCGATCAATTCACGTAGCAACGGTTGAAGAAGGCCGCGTAGTGGTTAGACGATTTTACCGAGGCGTTTGGGAAGAGTTTGATAAAACTCCGATCGAAGGCATTTTCAAACTTAAAGACATTAAATTGTTTGCTTACAAAGCCGTTCCTTATCTATTTTGTTTTTACGACGGTAAAATGTCTGTAATTCGGGCAATTGCTGACAAATGGGAATTTGTAGGAGCACCAACATTCGGTGAAGGTGTTGTGGAAAATCCTGAATTTTCTGTGATTGGAGAAAAACCATTTGTGATTTATGAAGACAGTGATTACGAAATGATTCGAATGATTTCTTTGTTAGAAGACAAATGGTATGACGTTGATTTGGTGCCAAACAAAGGCGTATTGTCTTATAAATTAGCGGCTAATTACCGCGGAGATTTATATTTAGCCTTATTAAACGATGCAGGATTAAACTTTAAAAAAGTGGATCAAATGGTGGCTTCTATGAATGATTGGGAATTACTTACCAAACCTGTCAAAATAGACGGTTTAACTAAAATAGACGACTTTGAATTCATTGAAAACAAAGCTTACCTAACCTATTCAACTGCTACAGGTCCTGTTATTATGTCATTAGAAGATCTTTCTAAAAAATGGGAAACAGTTGAAAAAGCCGGAGAACCAGCAGTTATTCTTGGTAAAGCAGATTATAATTTAAACATTTCTGAATATTACTTTATTACGTCGTTAAGCGCAAGTGGAATGCCTCAATATGTAAAAAATAACAAAACAGGCGTTTGGGGTTTAGTAAAAGATCTATCTGAAAAAAAGGCACGCGGTATTGCTTCTACCGAATACAAAAACATTATTTATGTTGCTTATGTAGATGATGCCACTTCTAAAGTATTCGTTAAAACGATAGAAAAAGGTGAAGAGGAGAAAGAAGAAGTTGCACCAACAGGTGATGAAAAGAAAGGTGAGGAGAAAAAAGAGACTGA
>JADZFJ010000496.1 GCA_020849935.1 Crocinitomix sp.
CGTGCACCTGCACCTTTTAACGAAGCTGCTGAACCTTTTCCAACATCACCATAACCAGCTACAACAGCAACTTTACCAGCCATCATAGTATCGGTTGCTCTTCTGATGGAATCAACCAATGATTCTTTACAACCGTATTTATTGTCAAACTTAGATTTAGTTACTGAATCGTTCACATTGATCGCCGGCATCACCAACGTACCATTTTTTAAACGCTCATATAATCTGTGTACACCTGTGGTGGTTTCTTCAGAAAGACCTTTAATATCTTTCGTTAACTCTGGATAACGATCAAAAACCATGTTGGTCAAATCTCCACCATCATCTAAAATCATGTTTAATGGTTTACCACCTTCAAACGCAAACAAGGTTTGTTCGATGCACCAATCAAATTCAACTTCGTTCATCCCTTTCCATGCAAAAACTGGTACGCCAGCAGCAGCAATCGCCGCAGCAGCTTGGTCTTGTGTTGAAAAAATATTACATGAAGACCATGATACCTCAGCACCAAGTTCAAGCAATGTTTCAATTAACACAGCAGTTTGTATTGTCATGTGTAGACATCCAGCAATTCGCGCGCCTTTCAAAGGTTTTTGAGTTCCAAACTCTTCTCTCAATGCCATTAATCCTGGCATTTCAGATTCAGCTAAACGAATCTCTTTTCTACCCCACTCAGCTAAACTAATATCCTTAACTTTGTATTTAAGTTGTTCTTGTGTATTATTCATTTTTAATTTTTTTCTGTAAAAGATGGTGCAAAAGTACAAAACAAGTTTCTAATTTGGACAATTTTAAAACTAAAAGCATTGAAATTTGAGACAATTACAATTTTAGAAGAGGTTGATACGACGATAAAATTGTTGCATTACGAAATTTGTTCCCCTGAACTTCTAGATTTGGCGGGAATGTCTGATGGCGAAATTTCAACATTTCATTCGTTTAAATCCGCAAAACGAAAATTAGAATTTTATTTCACAAGACTTTTGTGGCGACAATTTGAGCTAGGTATGCCTATTTTTTACAATGAAAATGGCAAACCAAAAATCTCATCAGGATACATGAGTATTTCTCATTCAAAAGCATCCATATTAATAGGGTATTCTAAACAAAAAGAAATTGGCCTAGACATAGAACACTATAATCCAAAAATAGACCTTATTAAACACAAATTCCTTTCAGAGCAAGAGATCAATCAATACGATATAACGGATTTAACAATCCTCACCGCAATATGGAGCATTAAAGAAGCTATCTATAAAATGATCGATGAACCGGGATTGAGTTTTCAGAATCAAATAGATGTCATCTCACTAGGGGATTCAAAGCAGGTATTTGTTAAAACTAATAAGAATGAATCGATGATTGTATTTTCAAACCTCATTATGAGCGAATTTGTGATTTCTTATTGTTATAAACCAGCTTAACTTAGAAATTTTAAGAAAATTTTTGTTACTTTTGGAAATTGTGCTTTGACCAACCATTTGAATTATTTTACGTATTTTAAGTGATTAGTCAACTTATTTTTGTGAATTATGAAGGGATTATTTGTTGTCTTATTCTTTGGCCTAGTTCTGATACCAGAAATGGGATATGCTGTAGGCCGAACATGGTATCAACGTGCGCATCACGGTGGTGACGCTCGACATCGGGTCACCGCTTTTTCGATTGGTAACAAAGGATATTTAGGTGGCGGCCATGTCAATTCAGGAGTTCTAATCACTTATTCAGATTATTGGGAATATGATCCTGCCACCAATACATGGACACAAATTGCAGATTACGGAGGTGGACAACGGTATCATTCAAGTGCTTTTACAATTGGTAATGCTGCCTATGTTGGGTGTGGAGAAAATAATTCGGGAGGTTATACGAAAGACTTTTGGAAATATGTACCTGAAGTAAACACATGGTTTCCAATAGCAGAATTACCGGGAATCGAAAGAAGAGGATGTGTTGCATTTGCAATTGACGGAATTGGTTATTTTGGGCTAGGTCAATCAGACGCAGGCTATCAACTTGACTTTTTTAGATACGACCCTGAAACAAATGTTTGGTCAAGCGTTGCAGATTTTCCAGGAACTCAACGAAACGCCGCGGTTAGTTTTGTTCATGGTGACAAAGGATACGTAGGTACAGGGCATATTGTTGGTTTTGCGGTAAATGATTTTTATGAATACGATCCATCTTTAGATGTCTGGACTGTAAAGGCACCTGTTGGACCTCAAGTTAGACAAGATGCGATCGGATTTAGTATTGACGGAAAAGGATATATCGGCACTGGAAATGACAATTTAGGGAATGATTTTGGAGATATTTGGGAATATGATTTTGATTTGGACACGTGGACTCAAATTGAAGATTTCGGTGGAATCAAACGTAGGTATGGAACGACATTTATCATCGACGATATTGTTTATGTAGCCAGTGGAACAGATGGAACCAATTTAAAAGACTTGTGGGCTTGGGCGCCTTCGGTTTCGATTGCTGAAAACTACTTGGATGAAATCAGCATGACGATGTATCCAAATCCTTCCACAGATTTTATCCAGATTAATGTTACACTTCCTGAAAATCTTTTGACTGAATTTTCATATTCAATCACAGATATCAATGGTAAATTGATTCGTGAAAATGAGATGATTACATCTAATGTTAAATTGGCAAAATCTGATTTTGGAAGAGGCATTTATTTTTTGAATATTTCCTATAAAAATCAAATTTTCAAATCGGAAAAATTCGTTTTTAATTAATGGATAGATTGTACTCCATATTAACCAATGGTGAGAAAAAAATTGCGATTCTTATCGATCCAGATAAAATGAATCGTGAAGAAGAGTTGCATCCGCTCATTGAGCGATTAACCTTTTTAAACCCAACTTTTCTTTTTATTGGTGGAAGTTCAGTCGACAAAGATGATTTTGATAATTGTATTCGCATTTTAAAAGACAAAACCAAACTGCCACTCATAATTTTTCCGGGATCGCACCATCAAATTAATGAAAATGCAGATGGTTTGCTTTTTTTATCCTTAATCTCTGGCAGAAATCCAGATTTTTTGATTGGACATCAAGTTGAAGCAGCGCATCTATTGAAAAAATTACCTCTCGAAATAATTC
>JADZFJ010000497.1 GCA_020849935.1 Crocinitomix sp.
ATCTTAATGTTTTACCAACTGCATAATTTTAAGTGGCATTGCGATCAATAATTGCGAATTCAATAATAGAGGGGACATCGAAATCCGACAGAAAAGCCGGAAAATTATTTTTAAGTGTTGATGGAATGGTGATGATAATCTGCCTTTCAATTAAATGTTTAATTTCTTCTTCATTCAAAGCTGACAACTCTAAATCTTCCTTTGGGAACAAATTAAAATCGACATGATACCATTCGTCATTTTGGAAATCGATGATTAAATTTTTTTTAAACCCTTTAACATAAAGACAATTTGATGCTAATTGAGTGGTGTGGTTATTTTTCATCATCGCTAAAATCTTGTGAAAATAGGGTGCTTATTGGGGAATAGGGTGTTTTTCTTTTATCTCCTTCAAAATTTAAACTTTTAATTTTAATGGGGAACAATTTTTGTCTAGGATCGGGTTTATCGGCGTCCGGCAGGATGTAATTGCCTTTTATTAACAAAACGTCCAAAGGAATAGAGTTAAGCGTCAGTTTTGTCGAGTTAACTATGGAATATTCGATGCTTTTTTCTTTCATGTTTTTCTATTAATGCTGATGCGATGTGTTTGTCTAAATTATAATTACTACAGTTCGAATTGTACCCATATTGACCAGCAGGGTTAACCTCAAGGAAAATATATTCTCCCGTTTTTGAATAAATTAAGTCTAACGATCCTGTGCGCAACCTAAGTTTTTTCATGAGTTTAATAATCTTCCTGGTTTCGTTTTCAGGCAAATCAAAAGAAACTACACGCATTGGGTTGTCCCAATCATAATTACGATAATCAATAGTTGAATTTGGTCGTGTTTGTGACAATAATGCCCACGAGTAACAAGTTTCGTCCAAATAAAATACACGAATTTCGAATTCCTTTTCAATTCTTTTTTGAATTAATGAAAGATTAAATTCATCTGGAATATCGGTTAATGTACGTTGGTTAATGACATTGGTTAATTGGGTATATTGCATATTGGTTTCTTGATCGTAAAAAGCTAAACCAATTCCCAATGTTTTAATAATTAATTCGTTATGTTCTCTGAGAAATTCAATTAAATCCGTTTTTTTTGAAACCAACATGGTTTCAGGATTTTTAAGACCTACTTTATTGGCAATTTTTAAGACTTCAAGTTTATTGATTACACTACCTGAATCGTACCCAATAATATTTAGTTCGCCCAAACAATTTAATAAAAACCACCTCAACGTTAATTCATACGCCATTAGGTAATTATAAATGCGTGCTGTTACATTTGTTGGTTGCCCCCTATTTGAAGATAGACCTGTGTGCTGATCAATCTCCAGCCGAGCTTGTCTAAATAAGACGGCATGAATATCTTTTAATTCAAACTCAATTGGCTGGTTGCTAAACCCAAATTTTAAGTTGCTCTTAGTGCTAATTTCACCACGGATAATTCTTAATTTATCTTTGGAAGTATCAAAGATAACTAATTGAAAAGATAATTTTTGACAATAAAACAAAAGCCATTCTGAAACTGCTTTTATCGAATAGTCTTTCCCATTAGTAACAATTAAAACGATCTTTTTTGGCGGCATAATATTCATAATAAAAATGTTTTTTTGGTTGGCGACCTTTTTCCCTTGGAAAATGAACCCATTCTTCGAAGTACGGAGATACGCCAATTTTACTAGCCGCTTTAAATACCTCTTCGGGACTTACACCATTTAGCTTAGTACTAAATTGTCCATATTGCACAATGGTGTCGTTTTTATAGTACAACATAGCTTTGTCATATGCTATTGCGTAATAACACGGAACTAAACGACCTTGTTTAATTGCTTTTTTAAATAGTTTAGGGTTATTATAAACCCACTCTAATTGGTGTAGCAAGGAAATGTGCATAATGATTAGATTTGCAGGATAAAACACCCCACCTATAAAGCCGTGAATTTCAAATAAAGAATCTATTACCAATAGATTAATCGAATCCACACGATCAACTTCGGACCAAGCTTGTTTGCTCAATAACGAATCATTAGGGTTATCATTGACAATTTCTTGCCAATGACTTCTCGCTACAAGATCTCTTTTATTGACTGCTACGAGCACATCAACTATGGGATTGTTTGCCCTGCGTCGATCGATAACAGCAATTTTTTCTTTGTTGTTTTGTATAATTTCATTCCTAGTGATTGAATCCATACCTTGATAAAAACCACTTTTTGTCAAGGCATATTCTACACCATGCAATGTGTCTAAAAGAGCAACAGAACGCTCGAATTCACCAATTTCCCATAAGGATGCCGAAAGATAGTGCATGTCATTTTCAAAAGGGATTGGTACTTTTTTAAAGGCTTTTTCGAATAACTCGCTGGCAGTTTGATAATCTTCATTAAAAAATGAATACTCAGCTTCGTTTACGATGCGATGGTATTTAAGGTAATTATTAGTTTTGCATGACACTAAAACCAAAACTACAATAAAAAATGTAAATATAATCTTCATAAGAAAAGTCAGGGTGTTTAAACACCCTGACATGTTTAATTAAACTAAAAATTAATTAATTCGTTGCCATCCATTGGCATATCCATTTACTCTAGGATTTGCGCTAACACCTTCACAATTCCACCATGTCGCATCAATAGATTCATAACTTGTGGTTGTACCATTGAAGGGATCGTACTCATTTGCAGCGCAAATTGCCTCTTCATCTGGTCCGCCCGGAGCTTGTGTTGGCTGATAAGTAATCCCCCCTCGCACTAAGTTTAAGTTATTTAGCACCTTATCGCTAAATCCTTGAAAAACATTTTTTTTCATAAGTTTAAAAAAAAATAAATAATGCCTACTCTAGAACAGTTTTCGGCTTCCCTGTTAAGTTTAAAATCAATCCGTTAATTTTCAATAATTAGTTTGGTAAGTTTTGTTCACTAATTATTTTTTGTTGAGTAGGTAACTAAATGTAAGTAAATTTTATTAATGGGCTAGCTGTTTATATTGATAAATTAATTGATAAAAAACGTATTAACTAATTCGTTGCCATCCCATTGAAGATCCATTTACTCTAGGGTTTGGGCTTACTCCTTCGCAATCTCGCCAACTTGCATCTATTGTGGCGTAACTGAAAGTTTCACCGCTCCAAGGGTCGCACTCCCCAGCAGCAGTGTGTGCATCTTCATCTGACCCTTGCGCAGTACTTGTTGAATGATAAGTAATCCCCCTCGCACTAAGTTTAAGTTATTTAGCACTTTATCGCTAAATCCTTGAAAAACATTTTTTTTCATAAGTTTAAAAAAATAAATAATGCCTACTCTAAAACAGTTTTCGACATCCCTGTTAGGTTTAAAATCAATCCGTTAAATTTTCAATAATTAGTTTGGTAAGTTTTGTTCACTAATTATTTTTTGTTGAGTAGGTAACTAAATGTAAGTAAATTTTATTAATGGGCAAACTGTTTATACTGATAATTTATTTACATTTATCCATAAAATATTGGAATATGGATAATATGCTTGGCTTAAAAATTCGGAAAGTAAGAGAATTGCGTAATTATAGTCAAAATTACGTTGCCGATAAATTATTGATGAGTCAGAGTAATTATTCGGATATAGAAAGTGGAAAAGCTAAAATAAGCGATCAACGACTTTCTCAAATTGCAACCGTGTTGGAAGTCGATCCAGAGATTATTAAATCGTTTTCAGAAAATGTGGTATTTAATTCTTGCTCACAATCAGGGTATAGTAATACTTATCATATAAACCCAATTGAAAAAATTGATGCCTTATACAACGAATTAATTGTTGAGCTCAAAAATCAACTTCTTGCTCAAAAAGAGACGATAAAAGCGAAGGATGAATTAATAAAAATCCTTTTAGAAAATAAGAAGTAACCAGTTTTCTTTAAATACAGTCTTGAGGATTATAAATTAGATCAACCACCTTCTATTCTCAAATCAATTCCCTCTTTAATACATAAATCCAAACAACCACAATGGAATTTTATTATTAATTCCAAGGGGCATTTCATCCACCGCCAAGTAACTATTTTTTATACCCGCTATTTGTTGAAAGCTTTTGGATGGACCCCCAACTTCAAATGTATAGGTATCATTTACGACAAAATCCCCTTTGGGTGCGAGTGTTAATTGATGTTTTAGTCCGATTTGATTGGCGAAAAAAGTCTCGCGAAGCGTTCCAATATTAACCTGGGATTGACTTAAATAAAGCAAGTTAGTGTTTTGTAA
>JADZFJ010000498.1 GCA_020849935.1 Crocinitomix sp.
TCTATTCCGAAGAAAATGTCACGCAATGGTGCAAAGATTATTTTGAAGGGCGAGGAATTGAAGCCTTTTTTAAAGAATCCAATCAGGTAAATTAACGGATTAGGTGTTGGCCATGGTAATCGTTACCACACGTCCACCAGGTTCTTTCGACAATAAAAGTTTATTTCCATCCACTAATTCCACCATTTTACCAATCGGAACTTCTTCATCTTTCGAAAGATCTTTTAACGAAGTTAAGCCCTCATTCACTAATAACCATTGGTTGTTGTGAAAAATGAAATAGCCTACCCGTTTTTTGTCCAAGTCCGTCAATCGTTCGTTACGAATGATATTTCGATCCACGTGCCATTTGTGAAGTGTCGAGTTATTGTACAATACTAGCCGTTGATTTTCAGGTTTCCACACGCCCGGTTTAAATTCAAAAAAGAAATCTAACACCGGAATAGAAGTATTGTATTGCGTATTACAAAATGGACAACGGGTAATTTTTGTATTGTTAAAAATAAACCATTGTTGATCGCAGGATGCATTACTGCAACGCAATTTTAAATCGTCTGTCTTAATCAACGCTTGTTCCCACATTTCAGCAGGTGGCCGCTCTCGCGGATTGTGCAGTCCTTTGATAAAAGCTTGTTCAAACAATTCTTTTAAATAAGGCCCAGTGATCGTATAAGGCGTGGTATTTAAATCCGTCCATGGGTGGAAATTTTTCACATTGTCCCCATATTCGCGTTTAAAATTGCGGTTACTCGCATCCGTTGGATGTTCAATGAACAAAGCTTTAGACCCCATCAACAAATCTTCCTCTTCGTCCGATTCAAGTGGTCCAAAGAAATTCCCCCCTCTTAAAGGATGACGATACAATAGGTACATGTAAATTAACACGGCCAAGGCATGTAAATCCGTCAATCGGTTTGGTAAATTTCTATTCGGATCTTTAACATTTAAACTTTTTGTCGAGACTACTTCCGGTGCAATAAAATCTGCCGTTCCAATCACATCTGGCGGATACAAACCAGGCACCACCAATCCATCAATGTCAATGATCGCTGCCGATTTACTAACAGGATCAATCAACACATTTTTATACGATAAATCGGAATGTGCCAAACCAGCCGCATGCATTCTTTTTACACCTCTGGAGATATTGACGCACACTTGGAAATAACTCAACCAATTGCCCAATTCAGACTTATCCAATTTAAGTTTGGCATTTTTAGAACGAAATTTCGCACTTGCAAACCATTTTCCTTCTTTTTCTTTTCCTTTTAACAGGGTATTGCTATCATATCCCTTTTCAAAAAAGAAATTTTTTGAATAACAAGGCACAATAATTCCCGTTCTACCATTATCAGAAATCACATCCGTTGGCCACGAATAGAGGTTTTTATAATAATCTCCACCTTCACGTTTAAAAAAGCTATCAAAATATTTACCTGTAATGTTTTTTAAGCGTTCAATCGAATTAAAATCTTGCTTGTCACGGTAAATTGCCACTACGTACGATTTATCAGGACTGAAATAAACATCTTTCATTCCACCTCTCATCGGTTCACCCGTATCAACGTATTGATAAGTTTTATTGGTGTCAACGATTGATCTAACAGTTTTTGTCGTCATCTCTTACAGGTTTAGTAAATGATAGCAAGCGTTCGGTCGTCGTGATTTCCTTTGCTCCAAAAATCCATCCACGTATCCAATTGCGCTTGAATTTCGGTATCAGCACTTTTAAAATCCACGCCCACATTATCGTCATTCACGCCTTTAATATCTGCAATAAAATCCAACCATTTTTCGTTTTTTTCCAGATTCGCTTCTACCTCAAATTTCGGATCGTAAATTCCATCCGTCATTAAAAATAAATAAGAAAAATCCGGGTGAATGTGCAAATTAAAACGCGATGCCATTGGCCGTTCGTTGGAGTGGAAAATATCCGCCTGGGTAATAAAACGAGTTCCTCCTCCAAATTCGCCAACATCTAACCAATTTAATAATTTAGCTTCCGTTCGGTTTGCGTTCACAATGCCAATTGGACAATCGCCTACACCAAAAGTCAAAATCACGTAGCCCATGTCAAACTTTTTAAAAGCAGTAAAAATCAGTGTCGAATGGAAATATTCGGCATTGTTTTTTGCTTTCGAATTGGTGAAAAGTTCTGGATGTGCTATCGCAGTAGCTTCTGCCACTTCGTGAATTTTTTTATGGACGTGTAAAGTCGCTTTGTAAAGGCCTTTTTTAGCTTCAATCGTTGCGGCTTCTAACATGGCCGGATCATTCGACGCTGCGTACGCATTAATTTTTGTTTCAAAAGAGATAAAATCTCGGAGCGGCATTATTTCCGTAAAATAGCGAATCACTTCTTCGCAAGCCAATAAGGAACCTTTCCGTGAAAAACTTGCACTTCCTGCGCCATCCGCCACCGCCACCACACTCCAATCCGTTTTCTCAAAATATTTATAACCGTAATCATCATCACGAAAACTGCCCACATTTTGATGCGAACGACCTCTTTTTGAAGAGACCACAATGTTTTTTGTCCCCAATCCTTCACAATTCGAGCGGGTATCAGGTTTCCAATAAATCGCTTCTGGATTACTAGGAATGTTTTTCCACAAAGATTTTGGATCAGGATTCAGCACAAAATTTATTTCTTTTCGGTTAAAAGGTTCGTGATCTAACTCGCCCTCTACCTTAAATAAAAGCGAAAGTTTAAATGCACCATTCACACATGGCATCCCTTCGATGGTAGAGGTTTCTTGATTATACGTTAATCCCAAATCCTCTAACCCTTCAAATTTAAATGAAGTTAATTCACTTTGAAATAACCGTTCTGTATTAACTTTATGACTGTATTTAATTCCTTCTGTACCATTTGGAATGGAGATCGTCAAATTATTAAAATCCAAGATCCTTGTTCTAACTTTCCAATTACTCATTATTTCTTCTTCTAATTTTATAATCGTTTCAAGCGCTTGAGAAATATGCGATTGACTGCAAAATTCAAGAAGTGCGTGATCGTTTCTTTTCGTCAAATCTTCTCCTTTTTTAGAAAGAAAATTGCTAAAGTGTACTTTTAATTCCGACATCGATTATCCTTGAGATCGATTAACATCAAATCCTCCAGAACCAGCTCTGTACTCACCTTTATTGTTACAACCAGGACAGGTACTCACTTTCTCTTCACCAATGCAATGAATTTGCCCACATTGACAAACAGCAAAGGCAATTTGATTCCCGCAGCAAGGGCAAGTAGGCGCCCCAATCAATTCTTCCGTATTGACCGTAAATTGTTTGTGGTTCGTGTCTGAAAGTTCTAGGTAAGAATCATCTACCTGAAAAGCACCATTTAAGCGGTATCCTTTTGTCGGCATAACAAAATCACCAAAAGTGGCATCTTTTAGCTCTTTTTTGTATTTCATTAAATAGATTCGTTTTGTATTTTGACATTTTGCCGTTAACACCACAAAATTGTCATCAACCAAGGTATTATTATTTGGATTTGGTCGTTCTTTTGTTACATCAATCGGCGAAATATTGTCCGATTTTAAGTTGGCAAGTTCAAATCCAGATTTATTATTCTCAACACTTTCACTGCTGGTTTTAATCGAATCAGTAACCCATTTAAAAAATTCGCGGTATCCTTTCGAATCTGTATTTTCAAGTTGAAGAATGTTTTCTGTCAACTGACCTAACAAGGCTTTATCTGCACCATTTCCAAGAGAAACAGCCACCATATTTGCCGTGCGGCGCCAATTTTCGTTCCATTCTTTAATCGCCATCGTCGTGTCATCGGTTGGGACACCATCGGTAAATAAAAAGACAATTGGTTTCCAATCCCCTTTACGTTCGGCGGTTGTTTTAACAATGTTTTTGCGAAGTTCGTACATCAAATGCCCAAGACCTCTGCTCAACGAAGTTCCACTTCCCACAGGGAATTTTGGAGGATAAAAACTAATAATATCTTGCAAAGGAACAATCGTTTTAGCTTGTCCCGCAAAAATCACACTCGAAATGTACACCGTTTCAAGTGCATTCGGATCTGTTTTTAACTCTTGAATAATTTTTGCAATCCCGTCTTGAACCTGATTGATTGGATCCCCAACCATAGATTCAGACACATCGATGAGGAAATATATGGGTAATCTTCGCATAATTAAAGTGCTAGAATAATTAATAATAAAACTAAGAGAACCAATTGAGCGGCGTCAATTGAAATAGAAGCACCAAGCTTGTACGGTTTAATAAAACGACCTAAAAAACCTAAAATTGGTTTCATAATCCCTTTAATTCGTCCAAACGAATTTTTAAAATTTGGGGCAAGATGTGCTTCGTAATTTTGCAATTTTGAATAAATAAAAAGACAAATTATTAATAAAAAGGATAAAACCTTTAAGATTGCTATGAACATTTAAATGACTATTATATCTTCTGATGGTGGTGGTGGCAAAGTAACTGTATCGGTAGTGCCCATACTTTTATTACCTTGTTCAATGGTATCAGAAACCCACATGAAAAACTTTTTTAAGGTATTGCTATCCGCGGTTTCAAGGTGGACAACAGTATCTGTTAATTCTTTTAATTGTGCATCATCCGCTAAACTTCCTGCGGCACAACCTACAATTGCTCCAAAATTGATTGATTTTATTTTGGGAATCGTTTCTTTGTAAAATTGGACATCCGAAGGTTTTCCATCCGTAAAAACAAACAATAAAGGACGCCAATCACCTTTTTGATCGGGGGTACTTTTTCGAATGTCGGTGGTTACTTTTCCGTATAAAAAATCCAATGCTTTTCCCGTAAAAGTTGGTCCACTTTGAGGACAAGTAATCACTGGTAATTGAAAAGATTGAAGATCGGTTAACGGCATCACCTCGTTGACCTCTCGATCAAATGTAATGATACTAATCCAAAGCGATTCGGATGCCTGAGCATCCGATCGCAAGGTGTTTATCATTCCGCTTAATGCGTTATTTAACGCTTCAATTGGTTCGCCAAACATGGAACCAGAAGTATCTAATAAAAAATAGACTGGTAGTCTTCTCATTGGATTAGTTTAGCAAGTCATTTAATTCTTTAGGTAAACTACCTAAGGTTTTTTTCAAATGAACCAAAAGTGCTCTTTCATTCGCATCTAATTGGCCATCTCCTTGAATTTGCTCTAACAAATAAGCAGCTTCATCTTCATCAATATCGCCATTTGAACCTTCGTCATCCAATACAAAACTTGAAATTGCTTTTACAAACAAATCTTGCCAAGCTTGGTGATTTTTTTGACCAGATACTGCGTCATTTAATTCAAATAAAAAGTCAGCTTCATCTTGTTCGATTTTACCATCGGCATAAATTACTTGTTGAATTTCAATTACCTCAGCTGCGTCAATAACGCCATCTGCAAGGATTTCTTTTTTTAAAGTTTCTAATGATTTCATTTGATTGTTTTTAATTTAAACTACAATATTTAATTCAGATGGAGGAGGAGGGAGTTCATTCATTCCTGCTGTTTCTTTACCTGTTTCTTCCACTTTCGTTGAGTTCACCCCGATCGAAGCAGTTACCCAAGCAAAAAACTTTGCAATACTTTTACGGTCAGAATTGTCTAAAATCACCACATTTTCAGTGATTCGTTTTAAGA
>JADZFJ010000499.1 GCA_020849935.1 Crocinitomix sp.
GGAAGACCTCATTAATCCATCGCACGTTGGGGCATACTATTTACTTGCTTGACTTTCTCAAGTGAAAAACTCAAAAACTCTTTTTTTCATGTATTCATATGCCATAATTTAGGAAACAGCATATTCTCCTGACTTGTCCACCTTAAGAGTTTATAAAATATAAATGATTGTTTATAAGTGTTATATGAATTAATATTTTGTATTTTGCTGACCTAATTGCAAAAAATGTATAAAATTAGGGAAATAAAATACAGTTTAAACACAGTTTCAATACAGGTTTATAGGATAGAAAACCGAAAAAGAAAGATTATTAGACATATTGGAACCGCTAGCAATGAGGAAGAAAAAATTAATCTTATTCAATTGGCTAATGATTTTATCAAAAAAATATCTCTGCAATTTACTTTGTTTGATAATGAACAATCCAATAAGGTTATAAATCTCGAACAATCTGAATTTATAGGTGTTTATTATGTGTTTTTCTATGAATTATTACACAAGCTATTTCTAAAAATAGGATTCGATAAAAACAAGAGTAATTTGTTGTTAGACTTGGTAGTTATTCGTTTATTCGAGCCTGCTTCAAAACTTCGTTCTATCGAATTATTAGAGCTATATTTTGGAGTAAAACACCGCAGACAAAGTTATTATGAGTCTGCCAAGAAATGGCTAGATTTAAAGGAAAAGACTGAGAAAATTGCTCTAAGTTTTGCAAAGAAACACTATAATTTCAATTACGATTTATTGTTTTACGATGTAACTACGCTTTATTTTGAAACATTTGATGAGGATGAATTACGAAAAAACGGTTTTTCAAAAGATAATAAATCGCAGCAACCCCAAATTTTAATCGCATTAATGGTTAGCAAAGAAGGTTTTCCAATTGCTTATGAAGTATTCTCTGGCAACACTTTTGAAGGTCATACTTTCATTCCAGTAATCAAAAAGTTTATTGATAAAAACAGCATAAAAAAATTTACTGTAGTTGCCGATGCAGCAATGATAAGCACAGAAAACGTCGCACAATTAAACGATAACCAAATCAATTATATCGTTGGAGCAAGATTAGGAAACATAACCAAAGAACTCTTCAAAAAAATAGATGCCATGTTAATTAGAAAAGATGGTGAGAGCATTAGAATCCCAACTAATAATGGTTTTCTAATTTGTAACTTTTCTTCACTCAGGTATCGTAAAGACAAATATGAAATGGAAAAACAAATTCTAAAGGCAAAACAAATTATAGAAAATCCCTCGAAAATCCGAAAAACAAAATTCACGAAGTCCAATAAAGAAAATCATCTAGAGATTAATCAAAGTCTCATTGATAAAACAAAAAAATTACTCGGAATAAAAGGTTATTATACAAACTTAAACGAGGATCAAGCCAGTAATGACCTAATTATTGATCACTATCATCAATTATACAAAATTGAACAAAATTTTAGAATTGCAAAAAGTGATTTACAAACAAGACCGATATTTCATTTTAAGGAAGAGCCAATAAAGCTTCATATACTCCTATGCTTTATGGCACTCCTTACTTCTAGATATATTGAATTAGAAACAGGAATATCAATTAAAAAATTCATCCATGAATGTAAAAAAATAACAGATGGAAGAATCTTAAACAAAATCACAAATACAGAAATACAGCTAAGAGTACAATTAAACCCCTTAATTACTGAAATAATTCACAAATTAAAACTGCTGACCTAAATTGGACAAGTCAGGTGGCCGACTTATTTTTGTGGCTCGTGATTGCATTATTTCTACTTCCCACCATGTGGTTTTTATCCTTTACAATGAGTTATCTCCAACGAAAAAGTCAAATTGAATTATTGGAGGAAAAATTTGGGAGGTAGGCGGATTTAACATTCTTGTTTTTCAATTAGAGGCTAGCTCAGATTGAACGATTTAACTTCCAAATAATTTGGGGCAATTAAATAACTTTTTAACTTTGCGTTTTTACCACTACTTATGAAACTGCTTTTTTTACTTTTAGTTATACCTTTTTCAGGACTTTGCCAAAATGTTATCTTCGATAAAAATCTCGATCACAAATTGAAAGGTGTGATGCAAAATTCAATTTGAAATACTATCCAATATCATTATGCAAAAGGTCATGGTATTATTCGGATTGATACAGAATCAATCGCGCTTTATGATGAAGACATGAATAAACTATGGCGAACTGAACTTCCTCAAGTCAAAGCTGTAGGGAATGAAAATTATTTTTATTGTTCAATTCAAGAAGACTTTCTTTATCTCGCTCAATATGGCGTAGCATATACCACTGAAGGTGTAAATGTTGAATTGCATCAAATAAATTACGAAAATGGTGCTTTAAATACAGTCAAATTAAGTGAACTTGTTCCCATGCGTTCTGTATCGTGCATTGAAGTACTTGATGATAAGGTGTTTGTTATTGGTTTAGGGACTAAAGGTGTATTTACTCCGTACGGAAATAAATTTGTGGCTTATCAGCCAATTGTTGTGCTAGATAAAAACTTGGGTTTAGTAGATTCCAGTAAAGAAATGCCGATTTTTGTTGAAAATTCTGATTATAATACCGTGTGGGGCTTGAATAAAAAAGTGAATGGTGAGTTGGAATTTTTAACTTGTTATGCACTTGATGCAGATGGGAAACCAACCAAGGACCGTGAACTTGCGGTGAGGGATATTGTTCA
>JADZFJ010000500.1 GCA_020849935.1 Crocinitomix sp.
GCCTGATCTACATAGGATTTGGTAGAAGTTTTTATCCATTCACCATTAATCTTATCCGCAAAAGCATCCGGTTGAGGAAAATTTTCAAGTTGATAATAAGGCAGGTCAAATAAACGTTTAATCTCCATAATATTTTAGAATTATATCTGTGTTGAAAGATAGTAAATTTATCCAATACAACGAAGATTCGTAATATTATTTGTAACTTGTAAAAAAATAATCGTATATAAAATTTAGAAGGTGTAACTTTTAGAGTAGTGAGATTGTTTTAACTGTTTAAAAAGGGAACTGAAATTTTAATTAATATCCTTCAATTGACAAGAAAAGAATACAATATCGCTGTTAAAGAATTCTCAGGAAGACTTTATGGCTATGCACTTAGGTACTTAAAAAGTGCCGAAGATGCAGATGATATTGTGCAAGATGTCTTTGAAAAACTATGGAAAAACAGAAAAAAAATTGAAGTCGAAAAAGCAAAAGCTTGGTTATTTACCTGCGCACACAACGCGTTGATAAACTTAATCAAGAAAAATAGTCGGATGTCTTACACAGAAAATAATACTTCTAAAGATACCGCCGAATGCCATTCGCGTGAAATGGAAATGAAAGAAGTAATCGAGAAAAGTCTCGCCATGCTTCCTCCAGTTCAAAAATCAATTGTTTTGCTCCGTGATCTTGAAGGATATAATTATAAAGAAATAGGCGATATGCTCGAGCTGTCAGAGGCACAAGTAAAAGTCTATTTATTCAGAGCTCGAAATAAAATTAAAAAGCAGTTAAACGATCTAACGGTACTTATATGAATATACCTGAAAATTTTGACAGGTGGATGTTCGATTATTTGGAAGGAAATCTCACCACCTCCGAAGCTGAAACATTTGAACAATTTCTTCTCGATCATCCAGAATTTGAAATGGATGCCGAAGCATGGCAACATGCAACCATCGAGATGAAAATGTCGTCTATCCAAATCAACACAAACTTGAACGTAAACGAAGATTTGCAGGCTGGTACAGTTGGAGTGCAGCCGCAATTGTGGCAATTTTTGTAGCCGCAGTTGGTGGTGTTTATTTTACCGAAAATTCAATCGAATCTGGTGATTATTCTTCCAATATTAAAGAGAATGGCGTTCGTATCGACCAAATTGCTCAGCAAAATAACGCATCAACGTATCGTCAAAAAGGACAAAATCAAGTGTACTCAACTTCACTAGTTGGTTCACAAACTAATTCTTCAACAAGATCAAACAATGGGGTGTTGAATGTTTCAAATTCTGTCGGCATCAATCGAGTAGAAAATTTAGCTGCTACCAATCAGAATGAGGTAGACAATCAAGAACAAAATGGTTCACTAATTTTGACTTCATCCACTGATAAGAGAAATAAAGCTAAACAACAGGAACAAGATAAATTATTGCAAAACAATTATTTGTCGGAATATGTTGCAAATCCAGGGATTTCTGATTACAAAATCGATTTGAGTAAAAAGAGCAATGTAAGTCCTTCTTCATTTGCCAATAAAACCAAACGTGTTTACCGTAAAGTTGAAAAAATGTTTGGATATCCAGTTGGCTTGATAAACCTTCGCGATCCTCAAATGCTTTTACCTGAAAACGACTTACTTTCTTTCAATCCTGCATTTGCTGGAGGTATGTTGGCGTCACGGGTCGAATTTAAACACCGTAACCAATGGCTAGGTTCAAATTATAGTAGTCAAACTACTCAGATGAGTATTGACGGATATGTGCCAGAATTGAGAGGTGGTGTTGGGATGATTGTAAATTCGAAAATATACAACGGAAATGGGGTTGCAGATTATTCAGTTGATCTTGTTTATTCTCCTAAAATTAAAATATCGAATAAAGTCATTTTAGAAGCAGGTGTAAAAGTGACACTTGGAATGATGACTGGAAACACATATAATTTAAAAGGAGCAAAAATTTATGAATTGGAAAGAGGCTTGCCAATCGCTCTAGATTACGAGGTGCCTACGACTTTTTATGATAGACTATGGTATAAAGACATCGCGCTCGGATTTGTGTTGAATACAGAGAGTTTTTATTTCGGATTAAGTGCAGATAATTTAAATCGCCATTATGCAACGGGATATCGCGAAGAAGGCAAAATTGAGCCAATGAAATCGCCTGTTTTATTTAATGGAATTTTAGGAACAGACATTGAATCTTCGAATAAAAAGATGGTGTTTAGTCCATTTGTTTCGGCGCGTAAATTCGGTGAACAAACAGAAGCATGGGCTGGTCTAAATTTCAAGATTAACCGATTTACATTAGGCGGATCCTACTCAACTAATCACGACTTTACTGCTGTAATGGGGATGAA
This sequence comes from Crocinitomix sp., assembly GCA_020849935.1. Taxonomy (GTDB): domain Bacteria; phylum Bacteroidota; class Bacteroidia; order Flavobacteriales_D; family Crocinitomicaceae; genus Crocinitomix. The sequence continues at coordinate 2,340 of JADZFJ010000500.1, forward strand.
ATTTAAAAAGTTCAAATGCTTTTATCAACTAGACAGAACAACATCAACGATAGCAACATCACAATTATATTCCCACAATATTGGGATCAGATTTAACAGCGAATTTAAAAGTGCACGATTTAATTAAAAACAATGAAAAAAATAACCACAATATTAATCGCTTTGTGCTCATTCCATGGATTTTCACAAGATCCTGAATTCACACAATTTTATGCCAATCCGATTTATTTAAATCCTGCGATGGCGGGTACTCATGGATGTCCACGACTCAACATGAACTACCGAAATCAATGGGCAAATATCTCAGGAGCGTTTGTAACGAACAGTGTTTCGTACGATCAATTTGTCAATGTTCTTCAAGGCGGTGTAGCTTTGATGGTAACAAACGATATGGCTGGCAAGAATACCCTCAATTGGTCAACGATCAACCTAGCGTATTCTTACCATTTACAAGTTACCAGAAAGTTCACCTTGTTATTTGGAGCACAAGCGACATGGAATCAAAAATTCTTAGATTGGTCTAAATTGACATTTGGGGATCAAATCGATCCA
>JADZFJ010000501.1 GCA_020849935.1 Crocinitomix sp.
CGCGAAGCAATTGCAAAAGAAGGAATTCCAATTGAAATCGAAGCGGCGGCAGAATATTATTTAGATTTTCATTTAAAAAACCTCATCGAAAAAAAACAACTCTTGACGTTTGGGAAAAATTATATCTTATTCGAATTGTCTTTTTCGCAAGAACAACCAGGCATTAAAGAAACCCTTTTTGAGTTAATTACTGAAGGGTATCAGCCAATTTTAGCGCATGTCGAAAGATATCCTTTTTACAATAATCAATGGAAAAAAATTGATGAATACCGCGAGCGAGGAATCTTATTGCAATTAAATATCAATTCACTTTCCGGACATTATGGCCCAATGGTAAAACGCATGGCCGAAGAATTAATTGATCGGGATTGGATCGATGTGATTGGCTCAGATTGTCATCACATTGGGCATTTAACCATGATGCAATCCTTGCAAACCAATCCTTATTTGCACAAAATTGCTGCCAAAGAAAACTTGTTAAACAAAACACTTTAACAATCCAATCACTTAGCCTTGTTACCAAATTTTGCCTCAAATTCGCTAATGGATAAAATCGGTAATTCTATCGATTATTAGAAAGGATGCTGAATTAAATTATTATTTTCGTGACCACTGGACAAAAGTTCAGTTTTAAATTTAAAAAAAGCACTATGTTCGGATTAGGTGATTTAATGAAAAATATTGATCTAGGCGATGTCCTAGAAAAAGTTGGTTTATCGGATAAAGATAAAGAAGAAGTAAAAGTTCAGGCAGCAGATGCCTTAAAATATCGCACCAGCAAAGAAAAAGTAAGAGGAAATGAAAAGGTAATGACCAACCTTTTTTCAACCGACGAAAATACCCCAGAGGCTAACCAAGTAGCAAAAAAATTAGAGGGTGATTTAGCGCATAACCTAAAAACCAAATCAGGCATGTCCGAAGGAATTGTGGATCAAATTAAATCGGCCGTTATGCAAAAAGTAATGAGCAGTTTTACAGGTGAAGCAGCAAAAAAAGGCGACAAAGGCGGAAATGGATTATTAGAAATGTTCACCGATGGCGACATGATGGACAATATTAAAAGCAAATTAGGCGGCTTTTTTAAATAATTAAAACAAAACAGGCTTTCTAATAATTTTAGAAAGCCTGTTTTTTATAAGGACTCGTTTTAACCCAAAAATGAATCAAAACCCAAGTACCAAATTCAATTTTATTTGCTCAACGTTTGTTTTACCAAATCAGCAATCAATTTACCATCCGCTTTTCCGCTCAATTGTCCCATAATTGGTCCCATCACTTTGCTTAAATCTTGCATCCCCGTTGCGCCCATTGCGGTTAATTTTTCTTCAATCATTTTGCGTAAATCATCTTCCGACAACATAGCCGGCATGTATTCTTTAATCACTTCTGCCTGAAATTTTTCATCTGCCGCTAAATCTTCACGTCCTTCTTTCACATATAAATCGTAGGTGTCAATTCGCTGTTTATACAATTTCATGACAATCTTATTTTCAACCTCTTCGGAAATTGTTGCGTCTGCACCGCTAGTTGCCTCAATCAATAATTTTGATTTTATATCTCGCAAGGCCGCTAAACGTTCCTTTTCTTTGGCTTTCATTGCGTTTTTAATATCCTCATTTATTCTCTCTGTCAAACTCATGTCCGTTCGTTTAAAATTTCATTTGCAAAGTTATATTTTTTCTTTCAGGTCTGTCGTTGAATTAGGCTTAAAAAAAGGATGATTATTAACCATAGAAATTCTAACACAACGTTCAAAAAATCCAAGTTCCTTTGCTAACCAAGATTTAAATCAAACGCAAATTCATAACTAATAATTTCTTTGCCTTTTTCGTTTTTAATCCACGCTTCTTCTAAATGACTTAAGGCAATAATTTCGCTGGTGCTGGTGGATTGAAAAATCTTTGCGATATATTCTAGCACGGAGATTTCTTGTGTTGAAAATAAATCACTTTTGAACATTCTGTCGTTTTTGGGTTTAAATTGTTCACCCGTATAACCTTCTGGAAATTCGGTTGATAAAATTTCTATTGCTCCATTATTTGCCATGTATTCAAAAATACTTTGGAAATTATTGGGAACAGGCCCAAGATTAATCGCTTTGTATCGCACACCACTTATCGAAAAGCAACTTTGTTTAAACATTAAAAAATCAGCAAAAAACAACAACTTATTCAGCTTGGTTTTAAAGGGCGCTACTTGTTCAGAAAAATAAACCACCATTTCTGTGAGCTTTTCTAAATTTGGATTTCGGTAACCCGAATAAATATCAGCAATATGATTCCCAAGTAAGTAGGTCTTAAAATTCTCTTGAAACATATTTCGTTTTTTATCCTCAACCAACGATTGTGCTTTGTTGCGTGCACTCACTTTCACTTTTTCATCCAAGGTTCCGCACAATTCTAACATCACCATAAAGTAATTCGGATCATCAATCATCTGAATTAATTTGGCATTTGCAACGCTGGGCATTTCGCCTGCTTCGTATTGCCGATAACTATTGGTGCCAAATCCTAAAATCTCCGCCATTTTCACTGCCGACAAACCATATTTGTGCCGAATTCGACTGATTTCGTCTGGAAATGGAATATTAAATTTATCGCGATACTGATTAAACACCTGATTCATGTTTATTTCATCTAACGCTGTGGTGGTAAATTGCTCCTTGCTTTCTCCACACAAATAATAATGAAACACGACTTCAAATGATTCTTTCCTGAAATTTAACAGTCTCCTTTCCTTCACCAAATTCATTTCCTTCCCTGTAATTGGACTTTTCATTTTATCAAAATTTATTTTAATCTTCTAATCAATAGTTCAGCTAAGTTTCAAAGTGTGTATTCAATCAATCTTTTTAATTAAACGGATAATTCATTTTGTATTCCGCTAAATGAAATGAAATACAAATCACACTAGTACCAATTGCTCCCATGGTAATCTTGATGTACACTTCCCTTTTTTTAATTGTCTTGCCAAATACCCACATCACTGATCCACCATACAATATTTCGGCAATCGGTCCTTCGCTGTAGTCTTGAACGTTCAACTGCTCTAACATCATCTTTCGCTCGATTGGTCGCAATTCTAAATCAACCAACGCTTGCGTGTTTTTCCCTCTTTCATCCCGGAAAAGCACATCCCAAAACTTCATTTTCTCTTTGAAGTCTTTTAAAAATGTCGCCACCTCCTCTGTGGTACTCATCCAGTTTTGATTTTTTACAAATGTACAATTTATTTTTTAAAATATACTTTATAGTTGAATATATTTACAAAATTAATCAAAATTACCACTTTAAAATAATTTACCACTTTTCAATACAACCAATATTTAGCAACCTTTCCATTCTACAACGAATGATGATTTCCAAATTATTTTATCTTTGATTCCCAACTTAAATAGCTATGAATACTCCCACAACGATTGATGAAGTAATCGCTCAATTAGATGAAATAATTGAAACAAGCATCGCCACCAATAGCCCCATGGGTTATTTTGCCGCCTTATACCGCAAGGTTACGGTAAAGGTAAAAGAAGGAATCGCGACCGATTATTTTGAAAACGGTCCACGTATGGAGCAATTAGACGTGATTTTTGCCAACCGCTATCTGCATGCCTATCAAGCCTATCAAACCCAAAATTCGCTTACTGAATCGTGGAAAAAAACGTTTGAAATTAGTGCCGATTATTGGCCCATTGTTTTACAACATTTGCTTTTAGGAATGAATGCTCACATTAACTTGGACTTAGGCATTGCAGCGGCCGAGGTGTGTAAAAACGAAAATATTCAAGATTTAAAAGGCGATTTTGATAAAATTAACGTGGTTTTATCAGACTTGGTGGGCGAAGTACAAGACGATTTATGTGAAATTTGGCCTACCCTTAAAAGAATTCTTAAATGGTCTAAAAATTTAGACGATTTTATGGTGGATTTTAGCATGAAATTGGCTCGAAATGGGGCTTGGAAATTCGCGGTGGAAGTACACGCTACTTCACCCTCCGAATTGCCAGCTTTCATTGCCGCACGCGACCAAAAAGTAGCCAAGAATGTAAAGTTGATATTTTCTAAAAATATTTTTGTGCGTTTCGTTTATTGCACCATTCGTTGGAGAGAAAAGGGGACGGTCGCGCAGAAAATTGAGATTTTGAGGAATTAATTTTTCAGTTTTTTGACAATAAAAAGCAAAAAAAATGCCCTTCAAAAGTTGAAAGGCATTTTAACAATAGTGTATTTCGAGTAACTAGTCTACATTGTCATGTAAAAACGAGTTGTTGTCTCTTAAACCACCTTCACCGTCAGATGAAAGGGTGAAACGACTCATTTTTTCTTCGGTTGAATGCGAAAAGTCGTCAATTTGAACGTTTTTACGTTTGTACGCTGGTTCTTTTTCTAAATCTGCTAAACCAGTAGATGATTTTAATTTAGAAGTGTACGATTGAATGCGTTCCATTCGTTCTTTTGCTCTTGCATATTGTTCTTCCGGAGAAAGCACCGATTTTGGTTTAGATTCTGTCATTTCAACTTTCTCTTCCAAATCATCTGTCAAAAAGTGACGAACCACGGTTTCTTCTTCTTTCGGTTTAGGCACTTCAACGATGTTTTCAACTTTCGGAGTTTCTGGTGTAAATGTCCAAGCAATTTCCGTTTGAGAAACTTCCTCCACAATCACTGCTTCTTTCAAAAAAGGCTCAGGCGCAACCACTGGCTCAACCGCTGGTTTTTCAACCACAGGTGCTTGCCAAGTATTGGTAGGCGTTTGAATTGGTGTTTCGATCGGTTTAGAAATCATCGTTGGTACATTCTCATCCAAACTCACCACTTTTTTTTCAGGTGCTTTTTCAAATCCTGTAATTGGCGACGAATTAAAACCTGTTGCAATCAAGGTCACACAAATTCCTTCACCTAACGATTCATCGTAACCATGTCCCCAAATAACATCTGCAGTTGCTCCAGCTTCATCTTGGATATAATCAGTAATTTCTCCGATTTCATCCATTAAGATTTCTTTGCTTCCGTAAGTGATATTTAATAACACGTATTTCGCTCCTCTAATATCGTTGTCATTCAACAACGGAGAAGAAAGTGAAGTTTTAACCGCTTCAATCGCTCTGTTTTCACCTTCAGCAATGGCAGAACCCATGATGGCAACACCACTGTTTCTCATAACTGTACTCACATCGTTAAAATCGACGTTGATCATACCTGTTACAGAAATAACCTCTGCAATTCCTTTAGCAGCCGTTGCTAAGACATCATCGGCTTGTGCAAACGCATTTCCAAGTGACAAATTGCCAAACATTTCACGTAAACGGTCATTGTTGATAATCAACAAGGTGTCCACATTTTTACGCATTTCTTCCAAACCTTCTTCGGCTTGTAGTTTTCTTTTACGCCCTTCAAAACTGAAAGGAACAGTAACGATTCCAACAGTTAAAATGCCCATGTCTTTTGCTACTTTCGCAATCACTGGTGCTGCACCTGTCCCTGTTCCACCGCCCATACCTGCTGTAATAAAAACCATTTTAGTACTGGTTTTCAAAAAAGCTTTAATGTCTTCAATATTTTCGATGGCAGCGTTTTTACCAATTTCAGGAATTGCACCAGCACCCCGTCCTTCAGTTAAACTTGCACCTAACTGCATTTTAATCGGCACAGGACTGATGTCCAAGGCTTGTTGATCTGTATTACAAATCACAAAATCAACCCCTTTGATCCCTTGATTGTACATGTGGTTAACAGCGTTTCCGCCTCCACCTCCAACACCAATAACTTTAATAATTGATGATTGATCTTTTGGTAAATCGAATTCCATATTCTTTGTTTTTTAGTCTCTGCGAGCCGATTTTGCAAACGATCAACCGCTTTAACTTGTTATTTTTTTCTATTAATTAATCTTCTTCTTCAAACCAAGTTCTACTCTTAGAAACGATTTTTTCAAAAAAGCTTCCTTTTGTTTTTGTCGAGTGATTTTTTGCGGAATTATCCACTTTTTCAACCACTTCTTGTGTTGTATTTCTGTAGGCGTTTTGAAATCCTTTCACCACTAATCCAATCCCTGTTGCATACATTGGACTGGTGATATTGTCCACCAAAGTCGTTGGTGCCAAATGTTCGTTTGGATAACCAATTCTTGAATCCATTCCCGTGATATACTCAAACAATTGAGTGATATGTTTTAATTGAGCACCACCACCAGTAACGACGATTCCGCCAATTAATTTCTTTTCGTACCCTGAATTTTTAATTTCAAAATAAACGTGTTCGATAATTTCTTCCATCCGCGCTTGGATGATTGAAGCTAAGTTACGAACTGAAATTTCTTTTGGCTCACGTCCTCTTAGGCCAGGAATACATACAATCTCATTTTCTTGACACTCACTCGCCAAGGCCGATCCAAACTTCACTTTTAAAAGCTCCGCTTGACGTTTCATAATCGTGCAACCTTCTTTAATATCTTCAGAAATAATATTACCTCCAAAAGGAATTACAGCGGTGTGTCTGATAATACCATCTTGGAAAATCGCAATATCCGTTGTTCCACCACCTATATCTACTAAAACAACCCCTGCTTCTTTTTCTTCTTCACTTAAAACCGCTTCGGAAGATGCCAATGGCTCAAGAATCATTTCATCAACTTCTAACCCTGCTTTGTCCACACATTTTTTAATGTTTTTGGCAGCAGCAATTTGTCCGGTGATAATATGGAAATTCGCTTCTAAACGAACTCCCGCCATGCCAATAGGATCTTTAATTCCTTGTTCGGCATCAACAATATATTCTTGTGGCAATACATGGATAATTTCTTCTCCTGGTTGCATCACCAATTTATACATGTCTTCCACCAAATTATCGATGTCGGATTGACTGATTTCTTTTTCGGTATTGTCTCGCATTAACATTCCTCGGTGTTGCAAGCTATTAATATGCTGTCCAGCAATTCCGACATTTACTACACGAACGTGCAATTCGCCATCCACACGACTTTGTGCTTCTTCTACTGCTGCAATAATTGATTGAACAGTTTTTTCAATATTTGAAACGACACCGCGGGTAACACCAACGCTTTCAGATTTGCCCATAGACAAAATCTCAATTTTATTGTGAGCGGTTTTTCGTCCAACAATACACGCAATTTTCGTCGTTCCAATATCTAATCCTACAACAATTTCAGACATATATTTACCTTTTA
>JADZFJ010000502.1 GCA_020849935.1 Crocinitomix sp.
ATTGTTGAAATTAAGTGCCAAAATATTAAACGGATCCACTACTTTATTAATAATGTGAGCAATCCTATACGTTAAAACCCTTGTCTTACCAGAACCCGCCCCTTCAATCACCATTGTCGCACCTTCGGTGTGTTCAACAGCTGCTCGTTGTTCTGGATTTAGCGATGATAAATAATCCATACAACAAAAGTAGAGTTTTCTAATGAATTCGATTCGATCCAGAAAAAAAATCTAACTTTGATGCTAAATCACAGATTTTAAGGCAAGTTCTCAATCTTTTAAATCATTGTCAACATAAATTTGTGAAAAATCTAAAAAATAATTAACCAAAAGTTGTTTAATAAAAAAAACTTAATACCTTTGCACTCCGAATTTTTACGAATTTGGGCGCAATTTATTGTGAAACAACTAGAAAAAACAACATTTACGTACTATGCCAACTATACAACAGTTAATTAGAAAAGGTAGAGTAGCTACGGTAAAAACAAGTAAATCAGCAGCGCTTGATTCTTGTCCGCAGCGAAGAGGAGTATGTGTAAGGGTTTACACAACCACACCAAAAAAACCAAACTCGGCTATGAGAAAAGTAGCGAGGGTAAGACTTACCAATGGTAAAGAGGTGAATGCCTACATCGGAGGAGAAGGACACAACTTACAAGAACACTCTATTGTGTTAGTAAGAGGTGGAAGAGTAAAAGATTTACCAGGTGTACGATACCATATCGTTCGTGGAGCACTCGATACAGCAGGTGTTCAAGGTAGATTACAAAGAAGATCAAAATACGGTGCTAAACGTCCTAAGAAATAAGTGAATCATGAGAAGAAGACAAGCAAAAAAACACACGATCTTACCTGATCCAAAGTTTAAAGAGGTATTGGTAACTAAATTTGTTAACAATTTAATGTTTCACGGCAAAAAAAGCGTTTCTTTCAAGATTTTTTATGACGCGATGGATATCGTAGCTACTAAAAATCAAGAAGAAAACCCAGTTGACGTTTGGAAAAGAGCATTAAACAACATCACACCTAACGTTGAAGTTAGAAGTAGAAGAGTTGGTGGGGCTACTTTTCAAATCCCTACTCCAGTTCGTGATAACAGAAAACAGTCATTAGCCATGAAATGGTTAATCACTTATTCTAGAAAAAGAAACGAAAAAACAATGGCGCAAAAATTAGCTTTCGAGATAATGGCAGCGGCTAAAGAAGAAGGTGCAGCTTTCAAAAAGAAAGAAGATATGCACAGAATGGCTGAAGCGAATAAAGCGTTTTCACATTTTAATAGATTTTAGTAATGGCTAAGAAGAGAGATTTAACGTACACTCGTAACATTGGAATTATGGCCCATGTTGATGCTGGTAAAACAACAACAACTGAGCGTATCCTATTCTACACTGGTGTAAGTCATAAAATTGGTGAGGTACATGATGGTGCTGCTACAATGGACTGGATGGAGCAAGAGCAAGAAAGAGGTATTACAATTACTTCTGCTGCAACTACTTGTTTCTGGAAATATCCAACTGTACAAGGTGAGGCGATCGATTCTACAAAAGAATATAAAATTAACATTATTGATACCCCAGGTCACGTTGACTTTACCGTAGAGGTAGAGCGTTCATTGCGTGTACTTGATGGTGCGGTTGCATTAATCTGTGCAGCTTCTGGTGTTGAACCACAATCTGAAACTGTTTGGAGACAAGCAAATAAATATGGAGTTCCTAGAATTTGTTTCGTTAACAAAATGGACAGAGCTGGTGCTGACTTCATGAGATGTGTGAGAGAAGTTAGAGAAAGATTAGGTGGTAACCCACTTCCTTTACAAATTCCAATTGGAGCAGAAGATGATTTCAAAGGTGTTGTGGATTTGATCACAATGAAAGGAATTATTTGGAGAGATGAGAATTACGGAAGTACTTGGGATGAAGTTGAAATTCCAGCTGACCTTCTTGAAGAAGCTCAAGAGTGGAGAGATAAATTAATCGAAGCAGTAGCTGAGTCTGACGAAGCTTTAATGGAGAAATTCTTTGAAGATTCTGATTCAATTACTAAAGAAGAAATGTTTGCAGCAATCAGAAAAGCTACAATCAATATGTCTATCCAACCAATCATGTGTGGATCATCTTTCAAAAACAAAGGTGTTCAAACAATGTTGGATGCGGTTATGGCATTCTTACCTTCTCCTTACGATAAAGGATCTGTAACAGGAATTGATCCAAATACAGGTTTAGAAACTACAAGAAAACCTAACAACGAAGAGCCAATTGCAGCTTTAGCATTTAAAATCGCAACCGATCCTTATGTAGGTAGATTGTGTTTCTTCAGAATGTATTCTGGTAAATTAGATGCTGGATCTTATATCCACAACACACGTACGGATAAAAAAGAACGTATTTCTCGAATTTTCCAAATGCACTCTAATAAACAAAATCCAATCGACACAATCGAAGCGGGTGATATAGGTGCAGGTGTAGGATTTAAAGATATTAGAACAGGTGATACATTGTGTGATGAAAAATTCCCAATTATCCTTGAATCTATGGATTTCCCTGAACCAGTTATCGGGATCGCTATCGAGCCTAAAACTCAAGCGGATGTTGATAAATTAGGACTGGGATTAGGTAAATTAGCTGAAGAAGATCCAACTTTCAGAATTAGTACAAATGCTGATTCAGGTCAAACAGTAATTTCAGGAATGGGTGAGCTTCACTTAGAAGTACTTGTTGAGCGATTAAAAAGAGAGTTTGGAGTAGAGGTGAATCAAGGAGAGCCACAAGTTGCTTACAAAGAAAGAATCACAGGTTCTGTTGATCACAGAGAGGTTTACAAAAAACAATCAGGTGGTCGTGGAAAATTTGCTGATATTTCAGTGACAATTTCTGCACAACAAGATCCAAAGAAAACTGGTTTAGAATTCATCAACAGTATTAAAGGTGGTAACATTCCTCGAGAATTTATTCCTTCAATTGAGAAAGGATTCAAAGAATCAATGAAAAATGGAGTATTAGCAGGTTTCCCTATGGACAGCATGGTGGTAGAATTAAAAGATGGTTCTTATCACGATGTCGATTCTGATGCACTTTCTTTCGAAATCTGTGCGAAAATGGCTTATAGAAATGCATTAAAAAGTGCAGGTCCTGAGTTGTTAGAGCCGATCATGAAAAATGAAGTAGTGACTCCAGAAGAAAACATGGGTGATATCGTAGGCGATTTGAACAAACGAAGAGGTCAAATTAACGGGATGGATGACCGTTTAGGAGCTAAAGTTGTAAAAGCTGACGTTCCATTGTCTGAAATGTTTGGATACGTGACAACATTAAGAACGTTGTCTTCTGGTCGTGCAACTTCTACAATGGAGTTTTCACACTATTCAACTACTCCAAGAAATATTGCTGACGAAGTAATTAAGAAAGTTAAAGGTAAAATTGAAGCATAATAAAGAGCTATAAAGATGAGCCAAAAGATTAGAATAAAGTTAAAATCTTACGATCACAATTTAGTAGACAAGTCTGCTGAAAAAATCGTAAAAGCGGTGAAAGCTACCGGTGCTGTAGTGAGTGGACCAATTCCACTTCCAACTCACAAAAGAATTTACACCGTGTTGAAATCTCCACACGTTAACAAAAAAGCAAGAGAGCAATTCCAATTGTCTGCTTACAAAAGATTGATAGATATTTATAGCTCATCATCTAAAACAGTAGACGCTTTAATGAAATTGGAATTACCAAGTGGTGTAAACGTAGAAATTAAAGTTTAATTAAGTAATAAATAAAGTATGCCAGGGATTATTGGAAAGAAAATCGGGATGACTAGCATCTACAGTGCCGAGGGCAAGGCAACGCCATGCACAGTGATAGAAGCTGGTCCTTGCGTTGTTACGCAAGTCAAAACCGAAGAAAAAGATGGGTACAAGGCGGTTCAATTAGCGTTTGGAGAAAAACGTGAGAAGAACACACCGAAAAGCCTACAAGGTCACTTCAAAAAAGCAAATACTACTCCAAAGTTTAAATTGGTGGAGTTTGACGGATTCGAAGATTTAAACCTTGGAGATGTTGTCAAAGTTGATATTTTTGAAGAAAATACCTTTGTAGATGTTGTTGGAACATCAAAAGGTAAAGGTTTTCAAGGAGTAGTTAAACGTCACGGATTTGGTGGGGTTGGACAATCTACTCACGGTCAACATAACAGATTAAGAGC
>JADZFJ010000503.1 GCA_020849935.1 Crocinitomix sp.
AAATAAAGAGTTTCTCCAATTCATTCGCAATGCGCGACAAATCATTCCCAATAAATTCAATCAATAACGCCGTGGCTTTTGCCGTAATTTGGTATTTTTTTTCTTGAATAAATTGATTAATCCAAGCAGCTAATTGATATTCTTTTACGGTTTCGGATTCAAAAACAACGGCATTTTTTTTAAGAATTTTATAAATTCTTGAGCGTTTATCGTACGATTTATACTTATGTGAAATGATAAAAACCGTGGAGGGCACAGGGGCTTCAAAATATTTTTCAAAAACTTCCCAAGCCGAAGCAGGTTTAAGTTCTTGGGCTTCTTTTAAAATCACCACTTGTTTTTCTGCCATCATTGGAAACCGCATTAGGGTGTCCATGATGTCCAAAGGGGCTGCATCTTTTCCGTAAAAAACCGTTTGATTAAATCCACGTTCGGCTTCGGTAAGAATCGAATTTGCAGCTAAATCAACCAATTGATCGATATAATAAGGTTCTTCTCCGTGTAAAAAATACACTGGCTTGAGGTCCTTTTTCTTTAGCTGATTTACGATCTCATCAAATGTCACACTGGCTATTTTTTACGGAAGAAAATTCGGATTGGAACTCCTTCAAAATTATATTGTGCTCTTAATTTATTCTCCAAAAAGCGTTTGTACGAATCTGGAAGATATTGCGGTAAATTACAAAAAAAGGCGAATGCTGGCGCATGTGTTGGCAATTGGGTAACAAATTTTATCTTGATATGTTTTCCCTTATTTGCTGGCGGTGGATAATGTTCAATCACCCCTAAACAGAAATTATTTAACTCCGAAGTTGGGATTTTTTGAATTCTATTTTCAAAAACTTCCATCGCCTTTTCAAGGGCTTTGTGTAGACGTTGTTTGGTGATAGTAGACGTAAATAAAATCGGAACATCGTTAAATGGCGCTAATTGTTCACGAATTTTATCTTCGTATTCTTTGGTTGACATGGTGTCTTTATTTTCAACCAAATCCCATTTATTAATTAAAACAACAACCCCTTTTCTATTTTTTTCGATGACATAAAAGATATTCAAATCTTGTTTTTGAATTCCTTCGGTGGCATCCACCATAAAAATGCAGACGTCCGAATGTTCGATACTTTTTACCGAACGAATCACGGAGTAAAATTCCAAATCTTCATGAACCTTACTTCTTTTTCGAATTCCGGCAGTGTCAATGAGTTTAAAATCAAACCCAAACAATTTAAATCGGGTATCAATGGCATCGCGCGTTGTTCCGGCGATTGGCGTAACAATATTTCGCTCTTCGCCTGTAATGGCATTGATAAAAGATGATTTTCCGACATTCGGTTTTCCAACCACGGCAATTCGAGGAATTTCAGATTCATCTTCTGGCACTTCATCTGCCACAAAATGCGTAATTAATTCGTCCAATAACTCACCCGTTCCAGAACCACTATTTGCTGAAATATTAAAAATTTGCTCGACACCAAGCGCATAAAACTCAAATGAATCCGCGATACGGTTTGAATTATCCACTTTATTTGAAACAAGTAAATAAGGCTTTTTCGACTTACGGAGTAAACTCATCACCGATTCATCTAAATCCGTTACACCAACCGTTACGTCTACCATAAATAAAATTACAGTAGCTTCGTCCACGGCAATTTCAACTTGTTTACGAATTTCTTCTTCAAAAATATCCGCCGAACCGCGAATGTAACCTCCGGTATCAATCACACTAAATTCAACCCCTGCCCATTCGGATCTTCCGTAAATACGATCACGAGTTACTCCACTCATTTCTTCCACAATGGCAGATCTTGCCCCTGTAAAACGGTTAAAAAGTGTTGATTTCCCGACGTTCGGTCTTCCTACTATTGCGACTATGTTTGACATGTTGGTCCTTCCTTTATTTATGCTCAGTTTTCACCGAATTTGGGTATCACTTAATACCCGTAATTTTCTAATTTACGTTGATTTTCTCTCCAATCCTCATCTACCTTTACAAACAATTCAAGATATACGTGCTTGTCTATGAATTTTTGAATATCTTTCCGTGCGGCAATGCCGACATGTTTTATTTTTTCTCCTTGGTGCCCAATAATGATCCCTTTTTGCGTGCTTCGTTCGACGTAAATCACCGCACGAATGCGAACAATTTTTTCATCTTCTACATATTCTTCTACCACCACTTGTGTCGAATAAGGAACTTCTTTTTTATAGTTTAAGAAGATTTTCTCCCGAATGATTTCACTCACAAAAAACCGCAAAGGGCGATCTGTTAAGGAATCTTTGTCGTAATAAGCAGGACTTTCTGGAATCAATTCAAGAATTCGTTCCCAAATCGGTGCCATATTAAATCCTTCGAGGGCAGAGATGGGTAAAATTTCGGCTTTCGGCATTAATTCGTGCCAATACGCAATTTTATCTTCAATTTTCTTTTGATCTCCTTGATCGATTTTGTTAATGAGCAATAAAATGGGCGTGCTGGTTTTTTGCAACCGTTCGAAAGTGGCTTGGTGATTTAATCCAGTTTCGTAAATATCCGTCACAAAAAGGATCACATCAGCATCTTTAAGGGCTGAATTTACAAATTGCATCATGTTTTCATGTAATTTGTAATGCGGATCGAGAACACCAGGCGTATCTGAAAAACACACTTGGTAATCATCATTG
>JADZFJ010000504.1 GCA_020849935.1 Crocinitomix sp.
TAATCATTTGTATCCGAATAAAATACCTTTGTAAACGTTTGAAAACGTTTTTATAACTGTATATCAATCAATTAAAACAAAATAAAAATTTTGATTTTTTTTCATTTTTTTTGAATTTTAAATGGATTTACATCAATTAATTCATTGAAATTGATCAATGTCATTTAAATTTTGTCTCTCCAAAACCGATAAAATCAAGTAAAAAAGGAGGAATAAATGGTTCTCAAAAAAGTAGGTTCAAAAGACGATTTCCTCAGATAGATTGTTATCTTTGTTACTTCAAAAATATTATTATAATGAAAAACGGAACAGTAAAATTTTTCAATGAAGCAAAAGGATTTGGTTTTATCACGGACAGTGCTGACAAACAAGAATACTTTGTGCATGTTAGTGGTCTAATCGACGAAATCAGTGAAGGTGATAAAGTGGAGTTTGATTTAAAAGATGGAAAAAAAGGTCTAAACGCAATTAGCGTAAAAGTTATTTAATTCTATGATTACCATTACGAAAGCCTGCTTATAGCAGGCTTTTTTTTGTCCACAAAATTTCGAAAGTCACTTCTTTGTTCCAACTATATCCTTTCTTCCCAAGCCCCTTTATCGTGAAAAATAAATCGCTTAGCGAAAAATAGTTCAGTTAATTAAACCTTTTTTTAAAATTGTAGTATCGTTAAGGAGAACTATTTAAACGAAGTGTAAAATTTAAATGTAAATTATGAAAAAGTTAATAGCAGAATTTATTGGTACCATGTGGCTAGTATTAGGTGGTTGCGGTAGTGCAGTCCTAGCGACAGGTGGTTTTGGTCCAGATTTAGGAATTGGATTTGTAGGGGTTTCTTTGGCCTTTGGTTTAACAGTTGTTACGATGGCGTATGCAATTGGACATATTTCAGGTTGTCATTTAAATCCAGCTGTTTCAATCGGATTATGGATGGGCGGAAGATTTGATGCGAAAGATTTACTTCCGTACATTGCCGCTCAAGTACTTGGTGGTATAGCAGGTGCAGGAATCCTTTATATGATAGCCAGCGGACAAGAAGGATTTGACGTTGTCACGAATGGTTTTGCCACAAATGGCTATGGAGATCATTCACCCGGTAAATACAGCATGATGGCAGCCTTGATTGCAGAAGTAGTGATGACGTTTATGTTTTTAATGATCATCCTTGGTGCAACTCATTCGAAAGCGCCTAAATATTTGGCTGGTTTAGCGATTGGTCTTGGGTTGACATTGATCCATTTAATTAGTATTCCAATTACAAATACGTCGGTGAATCCTGCGCGAAGTACTAGTCAGGCGCTCTTTCATGGCGATTGGGCAATTGACCAACTTTGGTTGTTCTGGGTGGCACCAATTGTTGGAGCACTTTTAGCGGGTGCTGTCTATAAATACTTGTCTCCAGAAACAAAATAATTATTACGATCCCATTAAAAACTGCATTGGACTTCCAGTGCAGTTTTTTTATTTTACGCAGAATACGACAAAAATCGTATTGCAGGTTTCAATCAAAATCACCAACTTTGTTCTTATCTCACGTATTAACACGAAGATTTACACCGTATGATTCGATTAGCTGTTGCAGAAGACAATCCATTTTTAGCCGATTCAATTCGTGAAAAATGTTCGTTTTTTAATGACCTTAAATTAAAATTTATAGGAATAAACGGAATTGACCTATTAGAAAAGCTAGCGGAAGATTCTAATATTGACGTAATTTTAATGGACATTCAAATGCCAGAAATGAATGGAATCGAAACCACTCGAAATGTCAAAAAAAAATATCCTCAAATAAAAGTGGTGATGCTTACCGTTTTTGACGATGAAGAAAACATTTTTTATGAAATTCAAGCTGTTGCAGACGGGTATCTTTTAAAAGATGAAAGTGCCATGGTTTTACATCAAGGCCTACTGGAAATCACTAACGGAGGAGCACCAATGTCGCCTGCAATTGCCTTAAAAACATTAAAGCTATTACGAAATCCATTAACACCTTCTACTCCAGATTCTGAACAAGAAACTTTTGAGCTCAGCGCACGTGAAATTAATGTCCTCGAACAATTAAGCGAAGGGTTAAATTATAAGGAAATTGCCGCCAATCTATTAATTAGTGCTGGAACCGTGCGTAAACACATCGAAAATACATACAAAAAATTGCATGTCCATAATAAGGTTGAAGCGCTCAAAGTTGCCCAACGCGCACGCATCATTTAACCCAATTTAATCAGCATTTAGCCATTTTCATCTAATTCGGTTTCGGCACGAACTTATTTAACAATTGCTTGTTGTCAGTATATGACTAAATCAATTGCATGAAAAACTATTTTATCATCGGCGGATCTTCTGGAATTGGAAGGGCTTTAAGCAAACAATTAACAACTGCTGGCAATCAGGTTTACGGTACTTATTACAAAAATCAGCCGAGCGATTTGCAACCAAACGAACATTTCACTTTTTTGGATGTGACGGATGAAAACCTCAACCTTGATTTTTTACCTGAAACAATTGATGGTTTAATCTATTGCCCGGGCAGTATTAATTTATTGCCTTTTGCACGAATAAAACCAGCTGATTTTATTGCCGATTTTAATCTGCAAGTGTTGGGCGCTATTAAAGTAATTCAAGCTACGCTTCCTAAATTAAAAAAAGGTCAGGAGCCGTCAATCGTTCTTTTTTCGACTGTGGCGGTTCAAACAGGCTTTAATTTTCATTCACAAGTTGCCCTTTCAAAAGGAGCGATTGAAGGTTTAACAAAATCACTCGCCGCTGAATTTGCACCAACAATTCGCGTAAATGCCATCGCACCATCATTAACGGACACTAATTTGGCTGCTAAATTGTTAAATTCTGATGAAAAACGACTTCAGAATGCGCAAAGACATCCCTTAAAAAAAATAGGAACGCCTGATAATATTGCCGAAGTAGCTGCATTTCTATTGTCCTCTCAAGCGCAATGGATTACAGGTCAAATTATCCATGTAGATGGAGGAATTTCAAGTATTCACAATTAAAAAATCACCAATGGAAACTGCAGAAAAAAAAGATGCGCTTTTAATAGAAAATTATATTGATTGGATTCTAACACATAACGAACGACCAAAAAATGTCTTTCAATTTGCCAAAAAAATCGGAATTGAAGAGCAAGAGTTTTATGCCAGTTTTGGATCATTCGACGGTATAGAATCGAGTATAATCGTTGATACTTTTGACACAACCTATCATCAAATTTTACAGGATAAAACTTATTTAGAAGGCACAGCGAAAGAAAAATTATCGATTTTTTATGCCAGTTATTTTGGGAATTTGAAAAAAAACAGAAGTCTTTATTTGTTTCTCTTTGAGTCGAATCAGTTTGACCTTAAATCGATGTCTAAATTAAGTGAACTCAAATTTCGCTATAAAAATCTTGTTGAAAATTTGTCGATTGAACTAGAAGGCGTTCCATTTTCGGGCTTAAATGAGTTGATCCAAAAAAGTATCCAAGAAATTTCTTGGGCCCAATTTATGTTGATTTTAAATTTTTGGGTAAAAGACCATTCGGCAAA
>JADZFJ010000505.1 GCA_020849935.1 Crocinitomix sp.
ATTGTTCGAAAAATTGAATGGTCGATTCGAGTGTTTTGCCATCAATAGGTTGCTGATAACCAGGTTTAATAATCTCAAGGTACCACGAACAGAAATCATCCCAGATCAATTTATACGTCGTCATCAATGCATCAGAAATTCTGAATTTATCAAAATGATCATTGATTACAGAAATGGTTGCATTTAATTTACTTTCAAACCAAGCAATCGCCATTTTACTAGCTTCAGGTTGAGGGATATCTCTCCATTCCCACAAATCGACCAATTTATAGGCATTCCAAAGTTTGTTCGTAAAGTTTCTTCCTTGCTCACATTGTGAACTATCAAACGGTAAATCATTTCCAGCTGGCGAAGAGATTAAAACACCTAGACGTACCCCATCAGCACCATATTCAGAAATTAATTCTAAAGGATCAGGCGAATTCCCTAGCGATTTGGACATTTTACGTCCCAATTTATCCCGAACAATTCCAGTGTAATAAACATTTTTAAACGGCGCTTCGCCTAAATATTCATATCCCGCTATAATCATTCGTGCCACCCAAAAAAACATAATTTCTGGCGCAGTAACTAGGTCATTAGTTGGATAATAGTATTGTATTTCTTTATTTCCTTTGTCTGTCAAACCTTTAAAAACAGAAATCGGCCATAACCAAGAAGAAAACCAGGTATCCAATACATCTTCGTCTTGTTTAAGGTCGTTAATGGTGAGAGATTTACCAGATTTGGCAGAAGCTTTCTGAACTGCCTCTTCGATAGTTTTAGCCACCACAAATTCATCAGCTCCTTTGCCATAATAATACGCCGGGATTTGATGTCCCCACCACAATTGCCGCGAAATACACCAATCTTTGATGTTATCCATCCAATGGCGATAGGTATTTTTTAAATTGTCAGGATAAAAATTAATTTCACCTTCCATTACCGCTTTTAAAGCAGGTTCTGAAAGTTGTTTCATATCTACAAACCACTGCAAAGAAAGTTTTGGTTCGATAATCGCATCGGTGCGTTCAGAATATCCTACCTTGTTGATATGATCTTCTACTTTCACCAAATAACCTAATTCATCCAATTCTTTCGCAATCCGTTTTCTTACTTCAAATCGATCTTTTCCTACATAATGAAGCCCGTGTGCATTCAACGTACCATCATCATTCAAAATATCAATAATTTCCAAGTGATGTTTTTGACCCAAATTATAGTCATTTTCATCGTGAGCGGGAGTCACTTTCAAACAACCCGTTCCAAACTCCATTTCAACATATTCATCCTGAATAATTGGAATAACTCTATTGGCAATCGGAACAATTGCTTTTTTACCTTGTAAATGATAAAATCGAACGTCGTTTGGATTAATACAAATGGCCGAATCCCCTAAAATAGTTTCTGGACGTGTCGTGGCAACGGTTAGCCATTCGTCCTCTGTTCCTTCAATTTTATAGCGAACATGGTAAAGTTTTGAATTCCCGTCTTTGTGTAAAACCTCTTCATCAGACACCGCAGTTTGTGCTGCAGGATCCCAATTAATCATTCGTTCACCACGGTAAATTTTGCCTTTTTCAAATAAGTCTAAAAAAGTATCAATAACGCTCTCAGAATAATCCGGATTCATTGTAAAATCCGTTCTTTCCCAATCGCAAGAAGCACCTAATTTTTTTAATTGTTGAAGAATAACCCCACCATATTTGTCTTTCCAATCCATGGCATGGGCAAGAAATTCAGCGCGAGTTAAGTCAGATTTTTTAATTCCTTCATCCCTTAATTTACGTACCACTTTAGCCTCTGTTGCAATAGACGCATGGTCGGTTCCTGGCACCCAACAAGCGTTTTTCCCTTGCATACGTGCCCTTCTGATCAAGACATCTTGAATGGTATTATTTAACATGTGTCCCATGTGTAAAACTCCTGTCACGTTTGGTGGAGGAATCACAATGGTATAAGGTTCACGATGATCGGGCTCTGAATGAAAATAATTTTGTTTCATCCAATGTGCATACCATTTTTCTTCGGCAATGCTTGGTTCGTATAATTTAGGTAAGTCCATTAATCTATTTCTCAACTTTATTCGGCTGCAAATTTAATGAAATGTATCGGAAGAGACAGAATTTTATTCACTGTTTTAACCTTCTTTCAATTAAATTGGCATTTTCTTCCGAATGATTTGTTGACGATTGGACAGAAAGTCGATATTTATCGTTGAATTTGTTTTTTCAGTTGAATGGCATCTTGCACGTAAAATCCGTCCCGTATAATTAATTCATCCAACAACAAATTAGCTTCTGCTTTTTTGTTCAATTTCAAAAGAGCTTTTGTTTTATACCATAAGGATTCTTCTTGAAAAATATATAAGTTGGAGGCCAGAACCTTATTAAAAAAATTAATAGCTTCTTCGTATTGTCCCAAGTTAAAATAAGATAAACCACCATAAAAAAGGGCATTCGCATCCGCTGGATATTGTTCAATGATAATTAAAAATCGAGTTAAGGCTTGTTTAAAATTGCTTTTCGAGAAATATTCCATTGTTTTGTTCAAATAAGACATGTATGGAATTTCAACCTCTGTTTCAATCAAATCTTTCCTCTCAACCGAACCATTTTCTTGATCCGCAGCGATTCCTGTCAATTCATGCCTTGTATAATGAATGTTATTATTCGTTCTTTTAATTGTTCGGTAATCCACCACCATTAAATCAAAATAGTAGAGTGTAGTAGGAGTCTCTTGACCGGGTCTTCGCCATGAAATTTGTTCTTTTTCAATTCTAAATTCATCTTGATCAGTTTCATCGTCTTCAATAGCAATTAGTTCAGGCTCACCATTCACTGGTTTTGTTAACTGTAGATCTTGTTTTTTCTTTACTTCAGAAATTGTAATTATTTCCGTTTTTTCAATAAATTCAAGGGTATCAATTTCTTCTGGTATTAATTGATATTCATTTTCAAGGTTTACCGTC
>JADZFJ010000506.1 GCA_020849935.1 Crocinitomix sp.
ACGAATCGTGAACAGGAGCATCTTTTGAAGGAAGCTGTGGTGAATTATTTTGAAACGAATGAGTATGTGACGCCAGATTCGGATGCTTCGTTGAACTAGTGTTAAAATTCCTTAAAATCCTTTCTTTTAGCCAAAGTAAAGTGTATCTTTGGTGGCTAAAATTAAAACTGAATGGAAATTCTTATTAAAGCTGGACAATTAATTCTAAGTTTATCAATTCTAATTGTATTGCATGAGTTTGGGCATTACCTACCTGCGCGATGGTTTAAAACAAGGGTTGAGAAATTCTATTTGTTTTTTGATTACAAATTTTCACTTTTCAAAAAGAAAATTGGCGAAACTACTTGGGGTATTGGTTGGATTCCGTTGGGAGGTTATGTGAAGATTTCTGGGATGATCGACGAATCGATGGATAAGGAACAAATGAAACAACCACCGCAAGAATGGGAATTTCGTTCGAAACCAGCTTGGCAACGTTTGATTATTATGATTGGCGGTGTAGTGGTGAATATGATTGTGGGGATCGTGATTTATATTTTGGTTTTGTTTGCTTGGGGAGAGGATTATATTGCGCCAAAAGATGTAAAACATGGCTATTCTTTTCATGAAACGTATAAAGAATTAGGTTTTCAAGATGGTGACAATATTGTGGCTTTGGATGGTGAGGTTCCGTTTGATGTGATGGACATTAACAAATTTATTTTGCTGCGCGATACGCGAGAAATTACTATTGAACGGAAAGGGCAAGAATCTAAAATTGTTTTGCCAGAAGATATGGATATGCGTGCTTTTAAAGCAGGAGCAATGAATGGAATTTCTCCACGATTTACTGCGGTTATTGATTCTGTAATTGTGGCGGGAAATGCAGAGAAAGCAGGCTTACAAAAAGGAGATAGCATTATTGCGGTGAATGATCAGACAACGGCTTATTGGGATCAATTTCAAACTCAAATTAGGGCAAACAAATCTAAAAATGTGGATATAATTTATTCACGCGATGCGGTGATTGATTCGTTAACTGTTTCGGTGGATTCGTTGGGGATGATAGGTGTCGTACCTGTTGGATTGAGTAAAGATATTATTAGCCATAAAGATTATTCGTTTGGTGCAGCTATTCCTGGTGGTTTAAAATTGGGGATGAACACCTTGAGTGATTATGTTTCGCAACTTAAATTTTTGTTTACTAAAGAAGGGGCAAGTAGTATAGGTGGATTTGGTGCTTTTGGAAGTCTTTTCTCTCCGACTTGGGATTGGCAAGTGTTTTGGGGAATGACTGCTTTTATTTCGATTATGCTGGCTTTCATGAACTTTTTACCAATTCCTGCATTGGACGGTGGACATATCATGTTTTTATTGTATGAGATGATTACTGGTCGTAAACCAAACGAAAAATTGATGGAATACGCTCAAATGGCTGGAATCATTTTATTGCTAGGACTCTTGCTCTACGCGAATGGAAATGATATTTATAAGGCCATTTTTGGAAAGTAAGTTTAATAAGTATTTGATTTAACTTTGTTGGCTGATTTTCGGAGCTACTTTTAGTTTCATAGTTAATTCATTAAATTGAGGTTCTGCTTTTATTCGATCAGGTGTAATTGAACACGGATTATTCAGATCAGTTTGACTTTCTGCCCATTAAATTGGGCTTCTGAGTTTAAGAAGTCAAGCATTGAAGTTAGAGAATGGTCCTCCTTCGCTGAAGCTTCGGAGGACGGGGAGGATTTTCGCTGATTTAATCGAGGGAAAAGCTGAATTTGAGGGGTTGTATTCAAATTAATTAGGCAAAAAATAGAACACTGATGACGCAGATTGAGCTGATTTAATTGAGGTACAAGTTGAATTTGAGGGGTTGTACAAATTGCGCGATCAAAAAAACAGAACACCGATGACGTGGATTTAATCTGGGTACAAGTTGAATTTGAACGTTTACTTATAATCGAACGATGATAAATTCAGTTCGTCTATTTTCTTGATGTTTTTCTTTGCTGCACTCAACACCATCGGCACATTCGTTGAATAAACGTGTTTCTCCATATCCTTTGCCAGTAATTCGCTCAGGATTGGTGATACGTGCCTTGATATAGGCAGCAGAAGCTTGTGCACGTCGTTCAGATAAACTCGCATTTGAAGTAGCACTTCCACGTGAATCCGTGTGTGATCCAAGTTCGACCATCATGTTTGGATTTTCGTTCATTACTTTCACGATTTTATCTAATTCAAGCGCTGCATCTGGACGGATCTCCGATTTATTGACATCAAAATAAATTGGTTTGATGTCAATAATTTTGGAAAGGTCTTCCCCAACTTCAATTTTTTCAAGACTGATATCTAAATCGGAATGAACATTATACGTGCCTTCTTTGTCGAATACAATATTATATGTTAAAGTTTTTGAGAGGTATCCTTCACGTTCGAGTGTAAAATTATAACTTCCTCGTTCAGACAATTTTTTATCCGCGACCGCTTTCCGATAATCACCTGTTGGACCGGTTAAAAACGTTTCCGTGAGTCCCGTCATATTATCAGTAATGGTCATTTTTACGCTGTCTAACGATTGACTTGTTTTTTTATCCGTAATTAACGCATATAGAGAAATTCCAGGATCTTTTTCAAGGGTTAAGTTAGCAATCACTTCATCTTCAATTAATTTCGTAT
>JADZFJ010000507.1 GCA_020849935.1 Crocinitomix sp.
AAGGTGGTTGCTGGTGGAATTTTAGGACAAGATAACAACCAGCTTTATTCAGATTCGTTGGTGAAATCGGTTGCGTTTGAGGCTGGAGCGGCTTCAAATAATGGGTTGGTTTTGTACCAAGCTACCATGGATGCCAATATCCATTTGTCCGTAACGGTTTTTGAAGACGAAATGGTGCCAGCTGATTTTCAGAAATATGCAGCCGCTTACGAAAAAGCCAAACTTAAAATGCCAGGAATCAATGAGGTAGATTTTTATACTGGAATTCGAGCTCAAAAAGCGGCCGAGGATTGGTTGATTAGACTTAGATCACTCGTTCCGATGTATGTTAAGGAAGCGAATGACCAAAAAACCGTTTTAGGAAAGTTGAAAAAAGTGAAGGTCAGTCAGGTCTTTTTTCTCAATAATAAATTCAAGGGTAAAGTTCCCGATCAAATGCCATAGATTTCAGATAAGTTGATGGAAATACTTTTAGAAACTTCCATGAATTTGGCATAATTGCATTAAATTTGCGTCGTGTCAGAAGAGAATGAAAATAATATGCCCTTTTTGGGTCACCTCGAAGAGTTAAGATGGCGATTGGTCAGAAGTTCGATTGCAATTTTAATTTTTGGAACGGTTATTTTTTGGTACACGGAGTGGATTACCACGAATGTTTTTTTAGCACTCGCAAAGCCAGATTTTCCAATTTTTTCTTTTTTCTGTTGGGCATTTAATATTTGCTCCGAAGAAATTGAAATTAGCTTTCAAAGTATTGAAATGTCTGGGCAGTTTAGTACCAATTTAATGATGGCTATTTTCGGCGGATTGATTGCTGCCTTTCCGTATGTTTTTTATCAATTGTGGAGTTTTGTAAAACCAGGATTAAAACCCAACGAATTAAAAACCGTGCGAGGGATTGTATGGTTTGTTTCGGTTTTATTTTTTATGGGAATTCTTTTCGGGTATTATGTGGTTGCGCCTTTGTCTGTCCAATTTTTAGGCGGGTGGCAAATGACTCCCGAAATCGATAATATCATCACAATTAACTCCTATTTAAGAACCATCGTATCGACCGTGTTTTTTACAGGTTTATTGTTTTTATTACCTGTGGTGATTCTGATTTTTTCCAAATTGGGCATTATTACACCAACATTTTTAAGAAAATACAGAAAACACGCCGTTGTGATTGTATTGATTGTGGCGGCTGTGATTACCCCTCCCGATTTAATGACCCAAATCGTTGTTGCCATACCTATTTTACTCCTTTATGAATTCGGAATTCTTATTTCGCGTGGAGTAGAGAAAAAACGGATCAAAGAAGGATTGAGTTAAGATGAACCTGGTTTCTATAAATTCGAGTAATCCCATTTATACAAAAATCTCACCGAAACGGATTTGGCTGATTCTCTTTTTTTTGTTCACTTTTTTTAATGCAGGTTTCGCTCAAATTGAAGTAAATGGGGTAGTGAAAGACGCCCTGACAAAAGAACCTTTGCCTTTTGTGAAAATTTCGTTCGTGTTGGATAAATCATTCACTTTATCGGATACTGCGGGCGATTTTAGCATTAAATCTAAATTAAAAGTAGATACCATTTTGATTCGTTTTTTGGGCTATCAAACCCAAAAAATTCCGCTCGAAAAGGGGATGTATGATTTAGCCGATCTTTTATTGGAAGAAAGTGTCCAAAATTTGGATGAAATTGTTGTTACCCCTGGCGAAAACCCAGCATTTGAAATTTTACGAGAAGTTAAAAAGCACAAACCAGAAAACGATCCTGAAAAACTTGAATCGTATGAATGTGAGGTTTATAATAAAATGCAATTCAATGTCAATAATATGTCCGACAAGTTTGAGGAGCGTTCGGCCTTTAACAAATTTGATTTTATTATGGACTATATGGACACAGCAAATGGCGAAAAATATTTGCCGGTTTTGTTAACCGAATCCATTTCTGATTATTATTTCAAAAAATTCCCCGAACAACGAAAAGAAATTATTCGAGGGACCCGAATTACTGGAGTTGATAATCTTCAATTGGGCCAATTTACAGGGGATATGTATCAAAACGTCAATATTTATGACGATTATTTAGAGCTCTTTAATAAGGAGTTCCTGAGTCCCATTGCCCCCGAAGGCAAACTGTTTTACAAGTATTATTTAATGGAAGATGATACCTTGGACGGAACGATTTGCTATTTCATCAAATTTGTCCCAAAACGAAAAGGAGATGCTGTTTTTGAAGGGGAAATGTGGATTACACATGAATCCTACGCCATTAAACAAATAAAAGCAGCCATTCCCAACGATGTCAATTTGAATTATGTTTCCGATTTCTCCGTACTTCAAACTTACTCGTTGGTAGATAGTAATGTTTATGCCCTCACCCAAGAAAAAATGGTGGCCAATTTTGATTTGTTTAACGAACAAGAAAAATCGAGAATCATGGGTGTGACCATCCATAAAAATGTGACACGGACAGGGTTTATTGTCAATCAACCAAAGTCTTATGAATTTTATGTGGAAGATGTGGTGATTTTGGACAGTGCCGACCGCCGAACGGAGGATTTTTGGGAAAATGCCCGTCATAATGAATTGTCAAAAGAAGAAGCTGGCGTGATTGAAATGGTTGATTCGCTTAAAAATAATCGCACCTACAAATTCTATGAAAATTTAACCTACATGGCCTACACTGGCTTTTGGCGAAATGGGCCGCTTGAATATGGAAGTTTATACAGTATTTACAACCGAAATGTGGTGGAAGGAACGCGACTCATGTTATCCTTGAGAACTTCCAATAAATTCAGTAAAAAGGTTGAAATATCTGCATTTACTGCGTATGGACTTTTAGATCAAGAATGGAAATATGGAGGCTCTATTCGTTGGAAATTGAGTGATAGTCCGCGTGAAATGTTGCGTTTTTCCTACCGCAAAAGAATCGATCAATTAGGGTTAATCGCCACTATTGGCGATGTTGGAAATTCGTTTTCAACCTTGCTTTCCGCTTCCCCTTTAGACAAATTAACGATGGTGCAACAAGGTTCCGTTGGTTTTGAAAAAGATTGGCGAATCGATATGCGCACGTTCAATACCATCGAATGGAAAAATTTTATTCCTTTGGGAAGTTCAGATTACAGCAGGATCGATCCAACATCTGGAGACACGAACAAAATCCAAAGCTTGACCTCTTTTCAAATCCGCAACCAAATTATGTACACCAAAGAGGAAAAATTTCTCAAA
Organism: Crocinitomix sp.; assembly: GCA_020849935.1. Classification (GTDB taxonomy): domain Bacteria; phylum Bacteroidota; class Bacteroidia; order Flavobacteriales_D; family Crocinitomicaceae; genus Crocinitomix. Next base: position 3,221 of record JADZFJ010000507.1, read on the forward strand.
GGTCAGTTTGATCGCACCTCACTTGGCTCTAAATATCCAATCTTATCCCTTACACATACCTGGGGCATTAAGGATTTTTTAGGCAGTGAAAACTCCTTTCATCGGTTAGATTTTATTTGGAATCATCGCCCGCGAGTGGGCATGTTTGGTCGAATTTTATACACTGTTCACGCTGGTAAAATATTTGGAGAGGTACCATATCCCTTTCTCGAAATTCATCAAGGAAATGAAACTTATTATTTGCAGGATGATAATTTTAACCTTATGAATTATTACGAATTTATCAGCGATCAATGGGTTAGAGTTTTGTTTGAGCATCATTTACAAGGATTTATCATGGACCGCGTACCTTTGGTCAACAAATTAAAGCTCCGAATTGTTTATGGCGGAAAAATGGTCATTGGCTCCTATTCAGACAAGCACAATAAACAATTGCTCCTACCGTTTTACTCCAAAGAATTAACAGGACCTTATGCCGAGGTGAGTGTAGGATTGGAGAATATCCTTAAATTTATCCGAATTGATGCAATTTGGAGATTAACATACCGCGACAATGTAGATTTATACGGGAATCCGGTGGCAAACTTTGGGGTTAAATTTGTTTTTACCTCCGATTTTTAAACATAACTGAAGCAAAAAAATGAAATTATACGCTAAAAATATTCATAAAAGTTACAAAGGCAGACACGTTGTAAACAATGTTTCAGTAGAGGTTAATCAAGGTGAAATTGTTGGACTTTTAGGTCCAAATGGTGCGGGTAAAACCACTTCATTTTATATCATTGTAGGCTTAGTGAGTCCAAACGAAGGCAGTATTTTTTTAGACGATGTTGATATTACTGGCTATGCCATGTACAAACGAGCGCAGTTAGGTATTGGCTATTTGCCTCAAGAAGTTTCGGTTTTCCGCAAAATGTCTGTCGAGGATAATATCATGACTGTGCTAGAAATGACAAAACTCAATCGCACACAACGAAAAGAAAAATTAGAATCACTCTTAGATGAATTTGGACTCAATCATGTCCGAAAAACCCAAGGCCAAAGTCTTTCAGGAGGCGAAAAAAGAAGAACAGAAATTGCGCGTGCCTTGGCCACCGATCCTAAATTTATTTTACTCGACGAACCATTTGCAGGGGTCGATCCAATTGCCGTCGAGGACATTCAAAAAATTGTCTCCAAATTAAAAGAGCGTAACATTGGCGTTTTAATTACCGACCACAACGTACAAGAAACCTTGTCTATTACCGACCGAACTTATTTGCTTTTTGAAGGAAGTATCTTGCGCGAAGGCACCGCAGAAATGTTGGCCAATGATGAAATGGTTCGAAAAGTCTACCTCGGCGAAAAGTTTATCTTACGAAAAAAAGAAGAGCAGGAGTAAGTTCATTTTTTTCTTTTGGGCAAATACTTTTTGGTTTCCCAGCGAGCTGTGCACCCAAAAAGCACCGGGCTGTTCGTTATAGTCCCCCCAACAAGTTGGGAGGAGCTGCCACTTCCATCCCTTTCGCGATTTACTGGAAATTTTAAAAAGTTAATTTGCAAGCAATTGATAACGAATAAACTACTTATTCCCCAATTTTAAACCAAAACGAACCACCGTGTCTTTCCACAGATGTCATATTTTTATGTTCCCAAATTGGATTCAAAATAGTTTTCAATTCTGCATCTTCGCTAATAAAATAGTTGGCTAAAATAGGACTATATTTTTTAGGATTTGCAAGCAGAAAAGCAGCAAGCATATATTGTTCAGAATAAGCCCTGTCGCACATAAATTGAGGATAATCGTAGGGCAAATAAATGTCGTGAACTTGCACCAACACACCTGATTTTAAACGAGGAAGAATTTCTAAAAAGAAAACCGTCACATCTGAGTTTGGCAGGCAACGATGTGAATTATCCACAAAAACAATATCACCCGCTTCTAACGCATCAAAAACAGAAAAGTCCGTTAAATTCTCAAAGGGCTTTCTTATAATTTCGTCCGATAATTCATCAATATTGGCACGTGGATATGGATCAATTGAGATAATTTTTGTGGCTAAACCTCCATCTAAAATCGCTTTTCTTACCACTTTGGTTGAATTGCCGGAGCCTATTTCAACGTACTTATTTGGCTTCACCTCGCGAATCAATCCATAAATTGCAATAATGTCTAATCCAGGCAAAAACTCATTATTCCAAGTAGGCAGGTTTTTATCGGTTTCATTTTTGTCCTCTTTAAATCCAAAAAAGACATCCGAATATGCCAAAAAGCTAGTTAAATAATTTCGATAAACCTCCCTTTTTTCATCAATAATACCGTTCAATCCGCTATGCGAAGGAAGCCCATGTCCAAAACGAGGTTTAAAATCAACTTTATACTCTAAAAATATATTTTGAAATTTTGGGGACAAAAAATGGTAAATCGCTTTTAACATAAAGGTCTTCGTTTAGCTATTGCTTCTGATAATTTGTTTAATACTTGTAAAATTGGTGATGAAGGTACACTTTTTTTTAAAATGTCAAGAACACAGAATGTCAACATCCAAAGGTTGCAATTGGGCTATCAAATTAGATTATAAATTCTGCAACTAATTAGTATATTTATCCAAACATTTCAAATCTATGAATGAGAAATTAGGAAATTCGAATCCCTTTAATATTGTCGTAATTGTCGCTGCGCTTGGTTATTTTGTAGATATCTACGACCTTACTTTGTTCGGAATTGTGAGGGTTCCAAGCCTCCTCGCTATCGGTGTCCCAGAAGATCAAATTACCGATACAGGCGTATTCCTATTGAATATGCAAATGATTGGAATGTTGATTGGCGGCATCGTATGGGGTGTATTGGGAGATAAAAAGGGACGATTGTCTACCTTGTTTTTGACTATTTTATTGTATTCCCTCGCCAATATCGCCAACGGATTTGTACAAAATGTAGAACAATATGCAGTGTTGCGTGTAATTGCGGGCTTCGGATTAGCTGGCGAATTAGGCATTGGTATTACGTTAGTATCGGAGGTGATGACCAAAGAAACCAGGGCATGGGGAACGGCGATTGTTTCTTCTATCGGAATTGCGGGTGCCGTATTAGCATTTTTAATTGCCGAATGGGGATGGAAACAAGCGTATTGGATTGGTGGAGGTTTGGGATTAGCACTTTTGGGGTTAAGGGTGTATGTTCATGAATCTGGAATGTTTGATAAAGTGAAAGAATCGTCTGCAAAAAGAGGAAATTTTTTCAGTTTATTTACCAACGGAAAAAGATTTATCAAATATATTTCCTGTATTTTAATTGGAATTCCAGTTTGGTATGTGGTAGGAATTTTGATTTTCTTTTCGAAAGAATTTGCTATTTTCTTAAACGTTTCAGGCCCAATAAATAGTGGAAAGTCCATCATGCTTCATTACATGGGAGCCGCTATTGGCAGTATAATTACAGGTTACCTTAGTCAAAAATTGAAATCAAGGAAAAAAGCCTTGGCAATCGCAATTACTGTACTGGCTTTATTTTGTGTTTGGTATTTTGGTGCGTTTGAAACTAGTCCATCCATGTTTTATTTCATCGCGTTTGCGCTTGGTTTAGCAATGGGATATTGGGCTATTTTTATCACTGTTGCTTCCGAACAATTTGGCACAAACATTCGTTCAACCGTTACAACCACGGTGCCAAATTTTGTACGTGGCGCTACTGCCTTACTAACCTTGTGGTGGACAAGTATGTCTTTGAATATGGGAATTTGGAAATCGGCCATTATTGTTGGCGCAGTGGTCATTCCTCTTGCACTTGTTGCCATTTTCTTTTTAGAAGAAAGTCATGGCAAAAATTTAGATTATATCGAAGAAGATTAAATTAATTGATCTAATAATTTGTGTCTCAAAAGTCGAGCCCATCTTTATTTGTTCGTTCTTTTTAAAATTCTAAGTCATTTTGCTTGTCTTCCTACTTTTTATTCCATCGACCAATTTACCAGCAAGGCGGGCAGCAACAAGACTAAAATGAAATTTCTCTAAAAAATCTCCAATCAACTGGGGCTGAATCGCATTTTTTTGTGAAATGTCTTGTTCCTAACATCCTCAATAGTCAATCGTTTTTAATCTTAAATAATTTTG
>JADZFJ010000508.1 GCA_020849935.1 Crocinitomix sp.
CTAGTCTAACGTAACATTATGGTCAACTTTAAAAGACATTATTACCAAGTATGTTCTGTTATTTACAGCTTCAAAAAATTGGCGGTTCAGTGGTTAAATCAAGCTTTGTGCTTCGTGTCAAGTTCGGTGGTGGCAGACAGTTTTCGTCTCCGAAATCGCCAACTTCTTAAACCCGCCAAACGTTGTAGTCCATAATAAAAAATTGACTCTACCTATAAAATAAATAATAATGGATAAAATTACCGCAAAAAATATTTTAGGAAAGGGCTTCCAGAATATTCAAAATAGAGAAGGTAAGCTAACCTTACAGGACGTCGAAGCGGAAGTAATCAATCAGACTTGTAGATATTTAATTCAAAATTATTCTGACCAAATTGAATCAGTTCATGATATAAATCAAATTGGTCAGGTTATATTGAATAATACACAGTTTCAACCAATCGCACTAATGTTTGTAGATGCAGCATCTGAAATATTTCCGAATGATTATGGAAATGATGAAAGGAAGGCAGCTTTTGGTGGAATTTATTCTAATATCTCATGGGCAGGCATGTGGGATTTTTTGAGAGATTATTTTCAAAAAAAACATGGCGAACCAATTGATAACGTTGAAAGTGAGCCTATGATTTTTTATTCCAAAAAACATAAAAGATATGAGAATGGGGTGCAAGTGAGTGAATCTGAAGTAAAGAGAAACGTTAATCTAAACTTTTTTAATGGACAATCCGAAGTGATAGTAAGTATAGAACCAACATTATCGGCAAAAAAAGGATTTTTAATTTCAAATAATAACAATACACTCATCTATAACGGTGCAGACCCTGATTATAGATTTACTATTAAACTTGATAAATATGATCATGTTGAAGAATTTGTCTTGGAATTACCTAATAGGTTTTTAAAGCTTTACTATTTTTAAATTTATGGAAGTTAATTTTTTAAACGAGAAATTTTCAGGAATCTTATTAACCTTACTTCACGAATTAGATATTTCAAAACAAATTCTTAATGAGGTAAAAGAAAATGGTCGATTTTCTGATTCAAAAAAATTAATAAGTCATTATGAACGGTTATTTCTAAGCGAACCTTTATCACAACACATCGAGTTTAAAATCGCTTTTGTTGGTAAATCAACTCATTCGTTAATTGTTAGATATTTAGATGAAGATAATGCCAATAGACATATAACTTTAGATTTAGTTTCTAGCGATTCTATTTGGATAGACCAATTATATGATAACCGTATTTCTGATTTGTTAAAGTTCTTTAAGCATTTGTTTTCCGCGATTGAAAATTATGCAATTTACCAGAACAAAAGAAAGCTTGAAAAATTTGAGAATCTAATAGAACAAATTAAAAATGATATTGAAATATTTTTGAAAATAAATATCGAAGCTGACAACAAACAAATAGATTTACTTGTTGAACTTAAACAAAAAGAAGAACTTGAAATTAGGGAACGAGTCAAAGGAATTCAATTAAAATCTAATTGGCAATTATATGTAAATGTTATACTTGATAATGGTATTGAGTATTTATATCATTTTACAGATATAACAAATATTGATTCAATTAAACAAGCACAAGGTTTATACTCATGGGCATTTAGTGATTTGCATAAAATTGCAATACTTAGACCTGGCGGAGATGAGCTATCGCGCAATTTAGATAAAAGAAAAGGAGTTGAGAATTATGTCCGACTTTCATTTTGCAAAAATCATCCAATGGAATATGTTGCAAAAAAAGAAGGCAGAATAAAAAATTCCGTTAAGCTTTTGTGTGATACTGAATTAATATATCATGTTGGAACAAAATATTGCAACATGAATGCAACTAAAAATGAAGCTATTATTTCAGACAATATTGAATATTTTCAGAATATCAATTTTGGAGTTTGTAAAAGAAATTATTTAGACTTAACCCCAATAGAAAAATCTCAATATCAGTCTGAAGTGTTAGCGTATGAACATGTACCGATGAAATATATTCATAATTTAAATGATTTATGATATTTGTTGAAAGTAGAAAAAAAAAGGAAAAGACTTTGAAAGCAAAATATCCAAATGCGATAATAATTGATTTAACTTCAAAATCTGAATCTGAATACAAAGTATTTAGTCCTTTTTATCCACATGGTAATATTCCTGTCCCCTTTTCTCAGAATGTTCTTTCATGTTCTGTTGAAGGTGTTTGGCAAGGTTTAAAGGTCTTTGAAAGCAATGATGTCGACATTTCCAAATTTAATATTACTGACATGAAAGGGATTAAACGGTCTGTTAGAGTATTTGGTAAGATTAAAGGACACCGCGAAGGCGTAAATGGAATCCAGATTTTAGATTATAAAACTGCAAGAAAAGAAATATTTATTAAAACATATTTTTGGTTATTGGAAAATAAACTAGAGAAGGAAGTTGAAAAATTGGTGGATTTAGCTAAAAAAAGGGATATAGTTTTTCTTGATTATGAAACCAATACAGATATAGAGAATTTTCAAAAACCGATTTCTCATGCTGGATTAGTGAAACATTATATTGAAAAGATGCATATTATTTATAGAACACCAATACAGACAAAACTTGATTTATAAACAATTACGGCCTACAACATGCGGTATAACCATTAAA
>JADZFJ010000509.1 GCA_020849935.1 Crocinitomix sp.
CAATCATTTCAGCGCCAACTGTATATCTAATCGGATTGATTTCTCGTGAATGTTCAATTTCATGAAGGTGTATTTTGATTTGCGCAATCGCTTCATGAATTTCGGCAATTCGGAAGTTAATAATTTGTGATTTCACTGAATTTTTGTCATTTGTCTTCATAACATTTTTTTTATTTTGAGACAGATACACCAGTTAGGCGGGCAGCAACAAGACATTTCGCAAAAAAATACGATTCAGCGCTAGCTGATTGGAGATTTTTTTGTGAAATTTCATTTTAGTCTTGTTGTTGCCCGACTTGCTGGTACCTTGGTCGAAAGAATAAAAAATAGGGAGGCAAATCAAGTGTTGAGAGATTCAAAACGATTTAATAGATGGATTTTCAAAAAGATAGATTATTACGAAATTCGATTCAGTTCCAGCTGATTGGAGATTTTATTGTGAATTTTTACTTTTGTTCAGGTGACGACCTGTTTTAAGACAAGAGAAAAAGAAAAAAGGGTGTCACGACTGTTCGGACACCCTCTTTTTTACTTAATTGATCTATTTTTTTGTTGCGATCACTGTTTTTCCAATTTCTAAAAATTCTTTAGCTTGATGCATGCCAAGTTTTTGAAAAACGATTACTTCCGAAGCATTCACAAAATAAAGTGTTGGATAAGCTTCTAGTTTAAATTTAGTTGAAAGTCTTTTTCCATCAGGATTTTTTTCCATATCCATTTTATAATTGATGAAATTGGTGTTGAAGTAGGTTCCAACTTCAGCGTCTTTAAAGGTAGTGTTTGACATTATCTTACATGGACCACACCACGAAGCGTAAGCATCTAAAAAGATAATTTTGTTTTTAGCTTTAGCCTCATTTAAGGCTTCTTGCCAAGTTCCGGTGAAAAAATTTATTCCTACGGTTTCTTCAGTTGGTGAAAAACGGTGTGTAGATTTTCCAAGGGATGCCGTTGCAATTTGAGCAACTGTTAAAAAGACGGCGAGTATGATCAGATTTGTTTTCATTTATTGCTAATTATGAAATGTTATTTAAATATTGTTTAACTTCAATCAAATTTTGTTCCAATGTATAAAGATCTGGTTTATGCTGACGATTTGTCGCCTGATTTCTTACAAGAAGTGCATACTTTTTTAGAAGAATGGGCGAGTGAACAGCCATGGATTGAAGTGTATACTTCTGGTTCGACTGGGGCGCCCAAAAAAACAATTCTACAAAAAGCAAACCTCTTGCAATCTGCCTTGGCTACTGGAAAATTTTTTAATTTTCAACCAAATCAGACAATTTTATTGAGTTTATCGCCGAAATATATTGCCGGAAAATTGATGATTGTTCGTGCTATTGCACATTCCATGAAATTGTTTGTTGCACCTAATCAAGAAAATCCCTTGTTAAATTTAAATCAAGAAAGGTTTGATTTTGCGGGTTTTGTGCCCTACCAAGTGGCAGCGATTTTAAAAAATGAGCAAACACGGAAAGTGTACGAAAATATTAAACAAGTGATTATTGGAGGTGCCGCTTTAAACGAAAGTTTGGAGGATGAATTAAGGTTGTTAAAAAATCGATCGTTTGCCACATTTGGAATGACGGAAACGTTGACGCATTTTGCGCTGAAAGACCTTTCTAAAAAAGGAAACCCCTATGTTTGTTTGCCTGGAATTTCCATTGACGTGGATGAACGTTCGTGTTTGGTGATTGAAAAAAATAAAATTTTTGATCGAATTGTGACGAACGACCTTGTGGAGAAAATTAGTGACATTGAATTTATTTGGAAAGGGCGAACGGATTTTGTGATTAATTCGGGTGGTATTAAAATTCACCCTGAACCACTAGAGGCTAAAATTGGTAAGTTTTTCCCGAACAACCGTTTTTATTTTTTTGGCAGAGCAAGTGAACGCTTTGGCCAAGAATTGATTCTTTACATTGAAAGTGACATTGATTTGGATATTTCTGAATTTTCAACAAAATTAAAGGCAGTGCTAATTGGCTACGAATTTCCTAAAGAATTGTTGGTGATTAAAAAATTTGACCTAACTCCAACTGGAAAAATTATCCGAAAATTGTACGAATAATTCCAGACCTGAATTTATTATTCTAAGTAAGGTTATTATGCTACCTAAATTTCGCGTTAATGATGGGCGCGGCAGCTCCTTGACAATCCCGACTGAAAGGTAGGGTGTGGCAGGGACTACAGCAGACAGCATGGTTGCAACAATTTATTGGTGCAAAACGCCCAAAAAATAGACCTTAAAGTAAAATAAATGGAGACACTTGCACTAACTATTTCCACGTTTAAGATAAAGCAAGAGCACTAAATCATAACTAAAATGTCCTGCAATGGCGTGCCATAAACTGAAATCTCGTGCGCCCCAACCGAGTAGACCAATAAACAGGGTGAGCAGCATACCTAGGAAACATTTTTTCCAATTTTTAATGGAATAATACCCATGAATGGCCACAAAAAAAATAGCCGTTATCCAAATGCCCACTACAGGTTGAATGGCACCCCGAAAAAAAATCTCTTCGCCTACACCTGCGCAAACAGAAAGATAAACGGCCCGCCAACGGGTGATTTTAAATCCTACCAACAAGTTTTTGTAATCCTTAAACGCTGTTTCAAAAAAAGGCAATTCGCTGAGCCAAATAATAAAAAGACCGAATAAAATACCCGCTGAAAGAAAAAGAGGAATTTCAAAAACGGTGTGAAAGGGAAGTACAAATAATTCGCTAAAGTGACGGTTGGTAAAATAGAGTATCGGCCAAGCAAGGAGCGGAAATGCGAGCAGGGTTGCTAAACCCATAAACCATAAGGAGGAAAATATTTTACGCACTTCAGTTTTTTAAAGGTCAAATTTAGGCATAAATTGAATGGATTTATTGATTCTTGAATTCGAATAATTGATTGATGCGAACGAAAAATAATTTGAAATTGAACTTGCGGCCTTTTTAAGTTGAATGTGAGCAGAATAATGTAATTTTAATAAAAAAAGCAGGTGGATTATGTTTATGCAAGACCAAATTGAAAAGCCGAAAGTGCGCGGTAAGCTCAGGCAAAAACTTGGGAAGGAATATTTTTGCTTAAAGGAAAAATGGCGTTGGTGGTCGGGGGCTGAAAAATTGGCGAAATTGCGATCAAAAGACATTTTACCAAACGTGGTAATTGAACATAAATCTGTTTTGTTACGCCCGCTTAAGGACGTGGAAATGTATTTGCAACACAACAAGGTGGTGAATTTATCCTTGGCAATTAAAAAAATCGATGGCGTGATCATAAAACCAGGCGAAACGTTTTCGATTTGGCAATTGGTAGGCCGGCCGAGCAAACGAAGAGGCTTTTTAGAGGGTATGACCTTGCACAACGGAAAAGTGATGAAAGACACTGGCGGAGGCTTGTGTCAGTTAGGAAATTTGATTTATTGGATGGTGCTGCATACCCCGCTCACAGTTACCAAAAGGTGGCGACATAGTTACGATGTTTTTCCAGATGTAAACAGGACTTTGCCGTTCGGCAGTGGTGCAACCTTGTCATATAATTACATCGATCTTCAATTTAAGAATACAACCCAAAGCGCTTTCCAGCTGAACTTATGGATAGACGATACACATTTAAGAGGGGCTTTTTTATCAGAAGTCCCGCTTGATGTGACGTATCAAATTGAAGAGCGAAATCACCATTTTCAGCAGCAATGGTGGGGTGGCTATACCCGTCATAATGAAATTTGGCGCAAGAAAATCGGAATTAATTCAGCCGAAGTTTCGGAGGAATTATTAACCGAAAATCACGCAATAATGATGTATAATCCTTTGTTGGAATAGTTTGGGCAAATCCCCGACATCCCGATCCCCAACTCTTTGGGGACGGGATCGTCGGGGTCGGGCTAATGCTCCCGCTTTATTAAAGGTGGTTGCTTTTAAGTTTTAATATTGATTTTAGTCACAAGATGATTTCAGGGCAACCACTTAACCACCTTTAATAAGAGCTCCGCGTATATCCCTTTTGCGATTATTTTGGTTTGTCTTTTTAAACCTCAGTTCGATTTTAAATTTCATTCAGATCACCTAGAAAAGCTTGAGTTTGAGAAAAAGCAACGAAGTAATAGCGGGCTATTTCGAGTTGTTTTGACGAAAAAATCATGTTTTTCTATGCGAAAATTCGGCCGACATTATTTTAACGAGCCTACTAATTTTAATCAATTGACTCCTAAACACAGAGAAAATGGCTAATCCATCAAATTTTAAAAAAAATCTGGATGGTAATTTAGAGTCGAACTGAGGTTTTAAGTAGTCAAGTTTCAACTTTATCCTACCTTTGTACCAGTGATTTTAACGAGCGGGTAAAAAAATGACATTTTTTTTAAATTGGGATTTTGGGTGGTTTGGACAAACCAAAAGAGAACAGATGATTCATTGGATGAATGAATTACTGCGCGATGTTGGAGTGCATGGCGACACACGGATTTATTTAAGAACCATTATTCTTTTACTTTGTTCCATTTTAATTTCAATTATTTTGTGGTGGATTACTACCAATATCGTTGGGCGTTTGATCCATCGAATTTTACGGAAATCAAAAACACATTGGCACGAACATTTAAAGAAAAATAAATTTTTTACTGCCCTTGCTCACCTTGTTCCGCTTTTGTTTTTTGAAATAATGGTGCGAACAGTCTTCATCGATTTTCCTGTAATTCTCAGTTTTTTATTGCGGATGATTGATGTCACCATTGTCTTTATTTCACTCTTCATTATCATTCGCTTTTTAAATACGCTGGGAGATGTTTTATTGGACAAACCTAAATTAAATGACAAACCAGTTGCTTCGTACATTCAATTGAGTAAAATCGTTATCACCATTCTGTTAATCGTATTAATGGTTTCCATCGCGTTTAGTATAGATCCTATTGTTATTGTCACTTCGATGGGGGCATTAACGGCCATTTTGCTTTTGATTTTTAAGGATACAATTTTGGGTTTTGTCGGAAGTATTCAGTTGGCGGCTAATGACATGATTCGAATTGGTGATTGGATTACCATGGAGAAATTTGGTGCCGATGGGTATGTTACGGAAATAAATCTGGCAACCATTAAAATTCAAAATTTTGATAAAACAATCACCACCATTCCAACCTATTCGTTTATCTCCGACTCCTTTAAAAATTGGCGAGGGATGTTAGATTCAGATGGACGCCGTGTCATGCGATCAATCAACATTAAAATTCAATCAGTTAAATTCTGTACCCCAGAGTTATTGGAAAAATTGGCTGAAATTGAAATTATTCGTAATTATATCAATACAAAACAAGCCGAAATTAATGAGTACAACGAAAAAAATAACATCAATCGGCAAGTATTATTAAACGGACTCAATCAAACCAATTTAGGAATTTTCCGACATTACGTGACAACTTATTTAACCACCAACCCTGCCATAAATTTGGGAATGGATTTAATGGTACGCCAACTTGAGCCTACAGATACAGGAGTTCCTGTTCAATTATATGCGTTCACCATCAATAAAAAATGGGCTGATTATGAAGCAGTCATGGCCGATATATTTGATCATCTTTTGGCAGCTGTGCAGTATTTTGAATTAGAAGTTTTTGAACAACCCGCCGGTTCTGATATGCGAATTATCGCAAAGGGAATGGTATAAGTTCAATTCAACCACACTATTTTTTTACGCAAAATTGTTTTTAACAGGTTAAAAAGTGTCTTTCATCGATTAAGTAGTTGAATTGATAGATTTTTTTTATAAATTCGTTTGCTATTTACTTA
>JADZFJ010000510.1 GCA_020849935.1 Crocinitomix sp.
TGTTTTTAAGGCTTTATCAAAGGACATTTTTTGAGCAAGAAAGAAAGGATTTAGCACACATAAAGCTGTTTTATAAAACCTATAGCTATCTTTTTTGGGAGGTGTTGATTTGGTTGTTTTCCTTTCATCCTTGTCAATAACCTTGGTAAGTTGCAAATTTTCCTTTTCAAAAAAATGGATCCACTCATCTTTATAGGCGGGTGATGCTGTGATTTGTACGATGCCAAAATCACTTAAACAATTTCTGTTGATTTGTTCTATCATATTTTTGTCCGTGCCATCTTTCCATATAGCATCATTGCAAATAAATTTGCCATTCGGCTTTAAAACACGTGTAATTTCGTTGATAATCAGTGGGAGTTGAGTTGGAGTTATAATCGCCAAGACAGACTCGGCATATACCACATCAAACATATTGTCTTCGAAAGGAAGTTTACCTTGATTTGGAATCAGGACAAACTGAATTTTATCGGCAACCTTGTTAAACCAAGCCCTTTGTTTCGCCGATTTCAACATTTTTTTTGATTGGTCGATTGCTGTTAAATTGACGGTGTAATATTTCGCTAATTGAACGGTAGTAGCTCCTGTTCCACAACCAATTTCCAAAATATTCAATCCAGTTTTGGGGTCGATTTCTTTTACCAAGATATTGGTCATTGAAATTCCGCCCGGATGTAGAAATCCAGTCCCTTTTTTGGCGTGAAAATCGAGAAAACTTGTCTTTTTTTGCATCGTATATATAAAATCTCTTTTAAAAAAATAATTTCTTACTCACACAACCACATTCTTCAAGGTTGTCGCTGAACAAGATTTTTTATATATAGTCGAACTCTATACGTTAAATTATTGCGAATGGTTGATTCTTTGGTCAAAATTAACAAACAATTTCAAGAAAAAAACTATCTTTATTCAACTAATGATTAAATCATGAAAGACCTTATTTCAGCAGAAAAATTAAATCGGCGCCTTGACAAAGAAAATCTCCTTATTTTGGATGTTCGCAATGGAAAAGATGCGCATAAGCTGTATTTAGAAGGTCATTTGGCTGGGGCAATTTTTGTGGATTTAAATAAAGATTTAGCCGCGATTCCTGCTAATCCTGCTGATGGAGGCCGTCATCCCTTGCCTTCACCTGCCGATTTTGTTCAAAAGTTGGGGAACTGGGGAATTCATCGAAAAACTAGGGTGGTGATTTATGATGACATGGGAGGAGCCAATGCCGCTGCTCGGTTGTGGTGGATGCTAAAGTCCATCGGTCATTCGCGCGTTCAAGTGTTGAATGGGGGATTTCAAGCGGCTGTAAAAGCTGGATTGCCAATTTCAACGGGGAACGAAGAAGCCAAATCGGTTGTTTCATATCCTGAAAGCACTTGGCGTCTTCCAGTAGCAAACCTTTCCGAAGTTGAAAAACAAGCGTCAGATCCAAATTTTGCGGTGATCGATGTGCGCGATGCATACCGTTATCGAGGTGAAAGTGAACCAATTGATTTAATTGCAGGACACATTCCGGGAGCAATCAATTTACCTTATTCGATGAATTTGGACGAAAACGGTCTTTTTCATGCACCTGAAAAATTAAGGGAAATGTACCAACCACTTTTCGAAGAAAAAGGACTTTCCAAAATTACCGTTCATTGTGGCTCAGGCATAACCGCATGTCATACACTCTTAGCCATGTCTGCCGCTGGATTTCAAATCCCAAGTTTGTACGTAGGCTCATGGAGTGAATGGAGTAGAAATGACAAGCCGGTTGGGACTTGTTAACTTCGATCTTTCATTCTCATTTCTAAGCAATCGCCTTCGGCTGACTTACTTTTTCTTTCAGTAAAGCTAAGGACAATACTTCATCCATCGTATTTACGTAATGGAATTTAAGTCCTTTTAGATATGATTTGTGGATGTCCAAAATATCCTTTTCATTTTTAGCGGAAAGAATGATTTCTTTGATGTTTGCCCGTTTTGCCGCCAAGATTTTTTCTTTGATGCCCCCAACTGGCAAAACAGCCCCACGAAGGGTAATTTCTCCTGTCATCGCTAGAAATTTCTTAACTTTTCGTTGCGTAAATGCCGATGCAATTGCGGTTAACATCGTGATTCCAGCAGAAGGTCCATCTTTCGGTGTTGCGCCTTCAGGAACGTGGACATGTACATCCCAATTGTCAAAAACTTCGGGTGCTAAGCCAACGATATTGGCATTGGCTTTCAAATATTTATGCGCCAAAATCGCCGATTCTTTCATGACATCTCCCAAATTTCCAGTGAGTGTTAGAATTCCTTTGCCTTTCGACAAGCTGCTCTCGATGTATAAAATATCTCCTCCAATTTGCGTCCACGCCAATCCTGTAACTACCCCAGCAAATTCATTTCCAAAATATTTATCTTTTCCATGTGCTGGTCCTAAAATTTTGGTGATTTGTTCTTCTGTAATTAAGGCATCGTATTTTTCTTCCAAGGCGATTTCTTTAGCTCGGTTCCGAATTAAGGCAGCTAATTTATTTTCTAATCCTCTTACGCCTGATTCGCCTGTGTATTCCTCAATTACTTTTTCCAATAACTTAGGCGATAAATTGAAGTCGTTTGCAGTAATTCCGTGCGCTTCGAGCGGTTTTGGAATTAAATGACTGATGGCAATTTGTGTTTTTTCTTCAACCGTATACCCATTTACCTCAATAATTTCCATTCGGTCGCGCAAAGGCCCTTGAATATTGGATAAATTATTTGCCGTAGCGATAAAAAGAACCTTGGACAAATCGTAATCAAGTTCAACAAAATTGTCATTAAAATTTGCATTTTGTTCAGGATCAAGTACCTCTAAAAGTGCTGAAGATGGGTCACCTTGATGACTTCTTCCAACTTTGTCAATCTCATCCAACACAAAAACAGGGTTTGATGTTTTCGCTTTTTTGATGTTTTGCAAAATTCGCCCCGGCATGGCGCCAATATAGGTTCTTCTGTGTCCTCTAATCTCTGCTTCATCATGAACGCCACCTAAGGACATTCGAACGTATTTTCTTCCCAAGGCCTCTGCAATGGATTTTCCCAAAGATGTTTTACCAACTCCCGGAGGACCGTATAAACAAAGAATCGGAGATTTCATGTCTTTTTTTAACTTGATGACCGCCAAATACTCTAAAATTCTATTTTTTACTTTATCCAATCCAAAATGGTCACGATCAAGTATCTTTTTCGCTTGTTTTAGATCAAAATCATCTTTTGAAATTTCGTTCCAAGGCAATTCTAACAATAAATCAATATAATTTAATTGAACCGAATATTCAGCCCCTTGGGGATTCATTCGACTCATTTTTTTCAATTCTTTTTCAAAGGCTTTTTGAACTTTTTTAGACCATTTTTTATTTTTAGCTCGTTTTTCAAAACCTTTAATTTCCTCTTCAACAGGGTTTTCACCTAATTCATCTTGAATGGTTCTAATTTGTTGATTCAAAAAATATTCGCGTTGTTGACGATCCATGTCCATTTTTACTTTGGTCTGGATTTCATTTTTCATGCTCAACATTTGAATCTCTAAAGATAATTGGCCAATGACTTTTTCAATTCGTCCTGTAATCGAGGAAATTTCTAGTAATTCTTGCTTTTTCTCAACTTCCGTGTTGAGGTTGGAAGCAATAAAATTCACTAAAAAAGTAGGACTTTCAATGTTTTTAATCGCAAA
>JADZFJ010000511.1 GCA_020849935.1 Crocinitomix sp.
AATTCATTTTGGAAACGTGATCTATAATTTATTAGACAATGCCCTTAAATATTGCGCGGTTGCTCCAATGGTGAATATTAAGCTAGTGAAATCGCCCAATGGCTTTCAATTATTTGTGAAAGACAATGGCATTGGGATTAAAAAGGATGAACAAAAAAGGATTTTTGAAAAATTATACCGCGTACCAACAGGTGATATTCACAACGTGAAAGGATTTGGATTAGGGTTAAATTATGTCGATTCGATTGTAAAATTGCATGGAGGTGAGATTACGGTCGAAAGTTCTGCCAATAAAGGTTCAACATTCAAAATAAAAATTGAAAAATGAGTGAAAACATAAAAATTCTATTAGCCGAAGATGATCAAAATTTAGGGATCATTTTAGCAAATTATTTAAAGGTAAAATCGTTTGATGTTACACTTGCTGTGAATGGTGAGATTGCCATGACGCGTTTCCAAGAACAATTATTTGATTTTATTATTTTGGATGTCATGATGCCAGTAAAAGATGGATTTACCGTGGCAAAAGAAATACGACAAGTGGACAGCGAAATTCCAATTTTATTTTTGACTGCAAAATCCATGAATGAGGATAAGTTAACAGGATTTGATGTCGGTGCGGATGATTACATGACTAAACCCTTCGCTATGGAGGAATTGCTAGCGCGAATTCAAGCAATTTTAAAACGATCTTACAAAGAGGGTAAAAAAGATACCTTTTTCAAAATTGGTGATATTGAATTTGATTACTTAGCGCAAACAGTGAAATTGACAAGCGGTGAAAGTAAAAAATTGACCACCAAAGAAAATGAACTTTTCTACCTTTTGGTTAAAAATATGGATGGAATTTTGGATCGAAATTCGGCTTTAAAACAAATTTGGGGAGATGATAATTATTTTAATGGTCGAAGTATGGATGTTTATATCACCAAATTACGAAAATTCATCAACCAATCTCAACAAGTTGAAATTATAAATGTGCATAGCAAAGGATTTCGTTTGCTAATAAATAATTAAAAAAGACACTGCATTAATTTTGATTGCGCTAATTTTGCAACTTATATGGAAACTACCAAAATAAGTCATGTTGCGCATTTAGTTGAACTTTGTGCCAATTTTGGAATATCAAAGGTGGTGGTGTCACCTGGCTCTCGAAACGCCCCATTAATTATTGCATTTGAAGCACATCCAAAAATTGACCTATACCTAGTTCACGACGAACGCAGCGCAGCTTTTGTGGCACTTGGGTTGGCCGAAGAATTGAATCAACCTGTGGCGATTACATGCACTTCTGGCAGCGCTGCGATTAATTACGCCTCAGCGATTTCTGAAGCCTATTACCGACGAATTCCTCTGCTGGTACTTACAGCAGATCGTCCAATCGAAATGGTCGATCAAGGGGATGGACAAACGATCCGACAAAAAAATCTCTTTACAAATTTCATCAAAGCTGATTTTGAATTGCCTAGTTTTCCAAACAAAGAAATGAGGTTAATTAGCGATCAAATTGTTCACCAAGCACTTGATTCGTTGGTGACTATTCCTCAGGGACCTGTTCACATTAATATTCCATTGACAGAGCCTTTGTACGAATTGCAAGAACTGGAATCCTTGCCAGTGTTCGAACCTCACCGTCAAATTCAACCCGAACTTTCGCCGATTGAAAAGGAACTCATCCAAAAGGGGTGGGAAAATTCAACCAAACGATTGGTTTTAATTGGTCAATTGGCGTACAATTCGATCGATCAAAATGTGTTAAAAGGATTGATAGACGATCCATCAGTTGCCATTTTGGTTGAAAACACCTCAAATATTCAAGATTTTCAAAAAATCTGTCATTGCATCGATCGAACCTTAGAAATTATTCAACCAGATGAATTAGCAGATTTTACTCCAGATTTATTCATCACTTTTGGGGGGGCAATCATCTCCAAGAAAATAAAATCATTTTTCCGAAAAAATAAACCGACAGAAAATTGGCGAGTGGGACAATTTTTATTTGTCGAAGATACGTATCAAAGTCTTTCCCATTCGTTTGACGTTGCTCCAGAAACCTTTTTGAATTATTTATTGTCACTCAATAGCCTTCCAACCTCTAATTTTGGTGGACGATGGAAGCAGAAAGATTTTATGGCAAAATCGATTCATGACACTTACATCCAATCCATTCCGTTTTCTGATTTTAAGGCGTATGAGGTGATTTTAGACACCCTTCCCGAAGAGTCGAATTTGCACATGGCCAATAGTTCGGTGGTCAGGTATTGTCAACTTTTTGATCCAATACCATCGGTACAATACTATTCCAATCGCGGCGTAAGTGGTATTGACGGCTCAACAAGTACTGCCTTAGGACTCGCGATCGCAAATCAACAACGTTTAAATGTCTTAATTACAGGTGATACTTCGTTTTTTTATGATTCAAACGCCTTGTGGAATAATTACTTACCTCCCAATTTCAGAATTATCCTCATCAACAATGGTGGTGGTGGAATTTTTAAAATTTTAGAAGGTTCAAATCAATCCAAACAAATCAATCATTTTGTCGCTCCATTTCAAGCAAAGGCAAGCGCCATTTGTGAAGCATTTGACGTGCATTATTTCTATGTAAACAATGATGTCGATTTGGAGACAATATTTGAGGAATTCTATACCTTTCGCGAAGATTCAAGGCCTTGTTTATTGGAAATCGATACAAGAGCTGTGGAAAATGAAAAATTCCTCAAAATTTATTTCGATAAAATTCGAACATCTTCTTAACTTTGTTTTAATAAATTTTGTCGAACTAAAATTACTTTTAGTCGAATTGAAGCCAACCTTTGAAAATTAATTTCGTAATTGGTTATATGCGTGCATTATTAATTTTTGTCATTTTAAGTTTTACACATGGGATCGCTTTGTCCCAGATGGTAAGAACTGGAACTGCAACAGGTGCTTGTGATTGTTATACTTTGACCAATAATACCAATCAAGCTGGCTCAATTTGGAGTCCAACCACCATCAGTTTAAATAATCCTTTCGATTTTGAATTTGAAGTAAATCTTGGTGTTGATGATGCATTTGGAGCAGACGGAATGGTGTTTGCCATGAGGTCAGCGGGCACAGCTCCTGGCGCAATTGGAAATGGGATGGGCTATGGTGGAATTGTAAACTCTGTTGGGATAGAGATCGACACGTGGAATAGTGCACCTGCCGTGCCAACAGATGTAGCTTCGGATCACCTCGGCATGAGCTCGAATGGGGCCGTAAGTCACAACCTCATCGCACCTGTATTAATCCCAAATGTTGAAGATGGTTTATATCACACCTTTCGAGCAGTTTGGAATCCTATTACTTTACAGTTGCAAATTTACCTTAATGGAACCTTGTATTTCACTTACACAGGTAATTTAGTCGCCTTATATTTTGGTGGAAATCCTAACGTACGTTTCGGATGGACAGGGGGAACAGGGGGAGTTGACAATGTGCAATCTGTGTGTATGTATCGCACCGCTGCCTTTTCTTCTGATATGGTCACTGCTTGTGTCGATCAGTTAGTTACGTTTACCGATGCATCTACCAGTGATTTAAATTACAATAGCATTGAACCACGGACTTGGGCATGGAATTTTGGAGATGGAGGAACTTCTGTACTTCAAAATCCTACGCATACGTACACCGCACCCGGAGTTTATACTGTCACCCTAACAATTACCGATATTTCTGGTTGTTCATCAACTATTACGCACAACGTAACAATTACGGCTGGACTTTCTTTGACCATGTCTCACACCGATGTCACATGTTTTGGATTGGATGATGGAACAGGAACGGCTGTGCCAACTACTGGAACAGGTCCATATACCTATCTCTGGGATGATCCTTTGGCGCAAATCACTTCAACCTCAACTGGATTAGCACCAGCGGTATACGAAGTATTGGTGACAGATGATTTAGGCTGTAATGGTCGTGGAACTGTCACCATTTTGGAACCACCTTTATTAGTAATTAATTCTGCCGTAACGACAGATGTCACCTGTGGTTTGGTCAATGGAACGATCACCATAGATGCCATTGGAGGAACCGCTCCATTGGAATACAGTATTGATGGTGGTGGATCCTTTTTTCCTACCAATGTTTTTACCGGCCTAGGAGCCGGTACTTACACAATTATTGTTCGTGATGATAATAGCTGTTCGGCTACGACTACTGCGACGATCAGTTTAGCCTCACCGCTCGCGATAGACGGCGTTGTAACCACAGATGTTTCTTGTGGAGTAATTGACGATGGGACAATTACGATTACGGCCTCTGGAGGTGTTCCTCCTTTTGAATACAGCATTGATGGGGTAACTTATGTTCCTTCAAATTTCTTTGATTTTTTAGCGCCAGGTGCTTATCCCGTGAGTGTTCGTGATGACGCTGGTTGTGTGATGAGTTTATTGATTACCGTCAATTCAGCTTCCTTAGTTTCCATTGATGGAATAGCACGAATTGATGTTTCATGTAATGGAGGTTCCGATGGTGAATTTACCGCCACTGTTTCAGGTGGAACACCTCCGTATGAATATGGATTGGACGGGGTGGTTTTTGGTCCATCTCCTACAATCACTGGATTAGTGGCAGGTGCCTACACACTCCATGTTAGAGATGATGTTGGTTGCGAAGCAACAATGGCGGTTACGATTCTTGAACCTAGTCCTGTGTTGATAGATGCAATTGTACCTACCGACGTTACGTGTCCAGGGATGGTGGATGGAGAAATTAGCATAACTGCATCTGGCGGAACTCCGGTTTACGAATACAGTATTGATGGCGGTGGTGTTTTTGCACTAACTTCTACATTTACTGGACTCGCTCCAGGAGTGTATCCAATTCAGGTAAGAGATGACAACGGCTGTGTTCAAACAGGAACTGCAACCATCAACGAACCAACTCCTTTAGTGATTGATTTTATTGACATTACCAACGTGACTTGTAATGGTTTAGCAGATGGAGGAGTGGAAGTAACCGCAAGTGGTGGAACAACTCCTTACCAATATCGTGTTGATGGAGGAATTTATCAACTCTCACCAATCTTTACAGGCTTGAGTGGAGGAACAGTGACGGTTGAGGTAATGGATGACAACGGTTGTTTGATTTCTGAAGATGTATTTTTGGATGAAGCTGATCCGATTGTGTTGGTGATGGGACCTGACACCACCATTTGTATTGGTGGCGAAGCGATACTGTGTCCAACGGTTTCTGGAGGTACAGCACCTTACACGTACACATGGGACGGGGTAGTTGGACCTACCTGCTTGACCACTGCTGTGATAGGTGCACATACCCTCGAGGTTGAAGATTTTAATGGATGTATTTCTGATGTCTTGAGTCAAGTTGTGTCAGAATACGCACCACTTACGGCCTTGGCGACAAGTTCAATGTCTATTTGCCCAGGTGATCCTGTAACAATTGCGGGTGAAGCGACTGGTGATGGGCCTGGAGCTTTCACCTATGAATGGACAAATGATATTGACGGAACGGTTTTGGATGGGGCAGTTCAAACTGTTAATCCTACTACCACAACGGTTTATACGTTAACTGTTGGAGCTGGCTGCGAAAGTACTTCGACAACAACAGTTACAATAACTACTTACCCTGTGCCAGAAATTGTCATAATAGCCGATCAGACGGAAGGTTGTGAAGATTTAGAGGTAAAAATGGAAAGCCTTACTACTGCCGCCTTGGTAACCTCCACTCGCTGGGAGTTAGGTGATGGAAGTATTGCCACAGGTACAAATGTCACGCACACCTACACGGATGCGATGTGTTATGATGTCACAGTTGATATCACAACGATTAATGGGTGTGACGCCACAGCTACTTTTACAGATTATATTTGTGTTTGGCAAAATCCTATTGCTGATTTTACCTACTTACCGACACAACCAGATATTTTTCATTCCGAAGTCAGTTTCAACAACGAGTCAGAATTTGCAAGTACCTATGAGTGGAATTTTGGGGACGATGTGACTTCAGGATTGGAAAACCCAATTCATACCTATCCAGAAATTGGAAATGTGACGTATATCGTTGAATTGATTGCGATTTCCGATCAAGGTTGCCGCGATACCATTGAGAAAAGAATTACCGTGGATGAAATTATCGCTTATTTTATTCCGAATGCCTTTACTCCAAATGGCGATCCGTATAATCCAACCTTCACACCATACTTTATTCCTGGCTTTATACCTACCGATTTTCACTTCACCATTTTTAATCGTTGGGGTGAGTTAATTTGGGAATCTTACGATCAGTATGCTGGTTGGGATGGAACGTATAACGATATTTTAGTCGATCCAGGGGTGTATGTTTGGCGCCTTGTTTACCGTGAAAATAAAACAGACAAAAAATATGTCGACAATGGACATGTGAGTGTTTTGAGATAATTATTGGAGTGCTAATTCCAAACTTGATTATTTCTAAATCGTTTAAAATTGCATTTTCACTATTTTTTTTGTAGATTTGAAATAAAATAAATTGTGCGATCACTATTTCTTGGCATTCTCTTAATCAGCATTCAATCAAGTTTTACTCAAATGGTTTTGAGTGGAACGGCCACTGGTTTTTGTGATTGTTATACCTTGACGAATACCACTGGTCAAGGAGGTAGTGTGTGGAGTCCTTCTACCATCGATTTAACAAACCCATTTGATTTTACTTTTCAAATTAATTTAGGTTCAGCTGATGCAGGTGGTGCGGATGGAATGGTATTCGTATTGAGAAAGACGGGTACATTTACAGGGGGAATTGGCACTGATCTTGGGTACACGGGAATTCTGAATTCGATTGGAATTGAAGTTGACACGTGGGATAGTGGGGTTGTGATTGGCGACATTGCTTCAGATCACATAGGGATGCATTCCAACGGTGCGATCAACCATAATTTAGTGCCAGCCATTGGAATCCCAAATATAGAAGATGGTTTAACACATGATTTTCGAGTGGTCTGGGATCCTGTCGCATTACAATTAGAGACTTTTTTGGATGGAACAAGTATGTTTGTCTATACAGGAGATTTGGTCACGTCCTTTTTTGGAGGCGATCCAAATGTCTATTTTGGTTGGACAGCAGCAACTGGGGGCGCATCTAACGTTCAAACCGTTTGTATCGAAATAGAAGCCTATTTTTCTGTGGCTGATTTAGTGGTTTGTCCAGGGCAAGAATTAGAAATTACAAATACATCGGTGAGTGGGTTAATTTATGACGGCATTGGCGTAACAACCTGGGCATGGACCTTTGGAGGAGGAGCGACATCAGCAGTTGAAACCCCAACCTATAGCTATTTAACCGAAGGATTAAAGATTATTGGGCTTACGGTTACTAATATGATTGGCTGTACTGATCTGGTGACGGTAGGTTTAAATGTGGACAGTATTGATATTGCGGTGTCCGCCACCCATTTAACGTGTTTTGAAGCAGATGATGGGACAGCAACGGCAACAGGTTTAACCGGAGAAGCGCCGTTTACCTTTTTATGGGACGATCCGTTGGCACAAACAACCTCCACAGCCGTCGGTTTGGCAGCAGGCATTTATTCTGTCACGGTTACTGATAATGCAGGATGTCAAAAAACAAGATCGATTGAAGTCACCCAACCGGATGAGTTATTGATTCCTGGTGAAATTATTACCAACGCTACCTGTGGTTTGGAGGATGGAGAACTTGAATTGGTTGTTTCTGGGGGTACGCCGCCGTTTGAATATAGTATTGATGGTGGTTTGACCTTTGTGCCGGCGACTATTTTTGTTGATCTTATGGCAGGATCATATGACATCGTTATTCGCGATGACAATGGTTGTACCAATTCAAAATCGATTGTAATAGGATCCGAACCACTTGACCTGACGATCACAAAAACGGATGTAACCTGTTTTGGGTTTGATGACGGAACAGCAA
>JADZFJ010000512.1 GCA_020849935.1 Crocinitomix sp.
CCCAACCATATAATGCTGTCATTTTCAGGATCTACCGCACCACCCAAAAAGGTCGAAAAATTGCTGACATAACTCCATTTTTCATTAAAATTTTTGTCAAACACATAAATTCCTTGAGCACCTGCTATGATAAAATCTTGTCGCGTTGGACGATACACAATCGAATTAGTATTGTATTCATTGATTTTTGAAAAATTTTGACCGTCTGAGGTCTTAAAAAGTCCCTTTGAAGCACCAATGTAGAGGATATTATCAACAATGGTAAACGTCCATACTTGATCTTTTATCATCCCTGTATTTCGGAAATGATTACTCCCTTGTAATCCATCATCTTGCACATATAAACCGTAAGATGTTCCTACAAATAGTTGATTTTTAAATCGAATCACGGTCTGTACATTTCCTTCAATCCCTGCCTTTTCGTCAAAAAAGGAAAGTGGCGAATGGTAATTCACTTTCGAAATTCCGTTTTCCAAGGCTAACCACAAATTTAAATCTCGGTCTTGATAGATTTGTTGAACCGCATCCGAACGAATTCCAATCGAACGATTAATTTGTTTGTTAATTTTTCCGTGTTCATCAATAATGACCACTCCGTTGGTGATTGTATTCAAGGCGAAATCTCCAGTTGTCAAATGCATCGAACCGATAATCCCTAATTCAGACAAAGGAAGTTGATTCTGTTCGACAATCGGCCTTATTCCTCCATTTTTCCACTTGAATAAACCTAATTCTTGCGTAATTAAGAGCAAGGAATCATCTGGCAACCGATGCATTCCAAAAAGACCGTATTCTTTAAAAATTTCGGTGGATTTCAAGGTCACCAACTTATCATTCACCAATTTTACCAAACCTACCTGACGGTCACGAAGATAGATTGTAGAATCGACCAAAAAACTGGTGTGAAAACTATTTTTTGGAAGAATCACCTTAATTTTTTTCGTTTGGACGTCATAGACATAAAGTCCCTCTTCAGTTTGGAAATAAATGCTTTTTCCAACGGTATGGATTTTCCAAACATTGCTGAAAAATTGATACTCTTCAGGAATTTTTCTCAAAAGTGATTCAAAAACCAAACTCCCTATTGTATCAGGCTTTAAATACCCGAAATCGCCATAAAATCCAACATAAATTACCCCGGCCTCATCTACGGCTAAGGCACGAACAAACGATCCTGAGCCTGTTTTGATATAATTCCATTGTTCGCCATCAAATTCAATCACCCCATTATCTGTTCCGAAATACATCACCCCGCGATGATCTTGCACAACCGCAAAATTCTCTGGGTTCCGCTCTTGATTTTTGCCGTAATCTTTGGTAGAATAATTAACCACTGGCGGATAGAAATTTTGAGCCAGCATTGACGACAAGTAAAGTGAAAATAATGTTAGTAAAAGCAGCCGCATCTTTAATACTTATCGTTAGAACTTGAATTATCTTTACCAAAAATAGGAAAATAATGACCAAAAAAATCACTTTAGTCGAAGTTATTGAGCATGTTGAAAAATTTCATGATGCTTTTGGAATTAAAAACGAGTACGAACCTACCGCAGAAATTAGCGAAAAGGAAGGCCAATTGCGGTTTGATTTGATGCGCGAAGAAAATGAAGAATATTTAGAAGCGGTCCAAAATGGCGATTTGGTTGAGATTGCAGATGCCCTTGGAGACATGTTGTATATTTTGTGTGGAACGATTTTAAAGCATGGTTTAAAAGATAAAATTCAAGCGGTTTTTGAAGAAATTCAACGAAGTAATATGAGTAAATTGGATGCCAATGGTAAACCAATTTACCGGGAAGATGGAAAAGTTTTGAAGTCTGAACTTTACTTTAAACCCGATATTTCTAAAATGTTGGAGGTATAAATCTTCCAAAAATAGACCTTTCATCACCTTTATAATTGACTTACCAACAAAATATTAGGTAATTATTTTTTTCTTGTAACGAAATTAAGGCTCTAGCGATATAGAGAAAAAAGAGCCGCTATGAAAACCAGAAAAAATTATCTCGTCACTTATTTATTTGCAAGTTTTACTGTCTTGGTTAATTTGCCAAGTTTTGCCTTGGTTGGTCGATTAAATCAAAAATCCATCGAAGAATTATACCTAAAGGGAATGATTCACGTGGATGTCCTCGGACTTGGAGGTTACCAAGAAGAATGTGTATCATTTAAACTAAAAAATAATACCAACGACTCCATTTACGGTTTCGTTGAACCAGGTCGGAGGTTAATTTCGGATGATCCAGGTGAACAAGATATTTTGATTGTGCGTGAAATGGAATTCGCCCTTGCTCCACGTGAATCCAAAACAGTGAATGGATACGGAT
Organism: Crocinitomix sp.; assembly: GCA_020849935.1. GTDB lineage: Bacteria > Bacteroidota > Bacteroidia > Flavobacteriales_D > Crocinitomicaceae > Crocinitomix. Next base: position 2,328 of record JADZFJ010000512.1, read on the forward strand.
TTTGCTGTGAAAGTTCAAGCGGTGCGCCGGGAAAAGATTCAGGTTTTACTTTGGGGAAATTAGCCGATGAAAATTGGTTGACCTTGGCTAAATTAATTGACCAGTCAAACTACCCTCCTGATGCGATTCAACATGCAATTTGGGTGCTTTCTGATGGACATGATATTCGTTCAATTCCTGCCTTAGCCGATGCAAATGTGCAAGATTTACGCCAGTCTGTTGCAGATATTTTAGGGATTGAGGTTCCATGGTACTCCTTTTTATATGAAGAAGATAGTACTCGCTTATACACAGGAATCGCCAATCGTCTATTCGCTGAAGTTGGGTTTGCTGTTCCAAGACGCACCATGATTTCTGGCCAAATTAAGGATGCCAAAGGGAAACTAGTCCACAATTTTCCTACCTATTATGTCAGTGCGGGCAAACACAAATATGAAATTGACATGCCACTCGATTATTTAAACAACGGTCAATATACCTTCTCTATTATTGAAGATTTTGGGATTTTGAATTTGAGCAAAACCTTCGAATTAGGTGAAGAAAATCTTGAAGAAGAGTATGATTATGATGTGATTGATGGATAGAGCTTTCTTCGTCCCTCCAATGTTGAGATTGGAAGACTATTTCAATTGTTAAGGGGTTTTCAATTGAGATAAAAAAAAGGCTTTCCGAAGTGGAAAGCCTTTTTAGTGGTTTTAAATTGAGTTTCGCTTACGCATCGATGTTTGCGTATTTCGCATTTTTTTCGATGAATGCTCGTCTCGGTGGAACCTCATCTCCCATAAGCATAGAGAATGTTCG
>JADZFJ010000513.1 GCA_020849935.1 Crocinitomix sp.
AAATAAACGCGTCTTGTTGTCCTGTGGAGACAAGATTGGCAGTTCCTGCATTGGGGTCAAAGTCAACTGTACCATTAAACGAACCAGTGACGTAGATATTATCATCTTCATCCACTTGAATGGCTTGTAAATTATCATCGGTGGTTCCACCAAAAACTTTTACGTTGATAAAATTCCCATCTTCATCCAGTTTTTCGATGAACATATCGCGCAACCCTGCCGAAGTGTGATCTTCTGCTCCCGCACCTCCATCAAAATCGACCGTGGTTTGATAAATTCCACCGACATAAACATTGCCTGCCACGTCCGTGCCGATAGACATTCCAAAATCAAAAGTAGACCCTCCAAATTGTTTCGCCCACTGATAATCACCAGTTGAATTAAACTTAGATACAAAGGCATCATACCCCCCAACAACGGTTGCATTTTCTACTCCTGCAGTTGGATCAAAATCAGCAGTGCCTTCAAAATTTCCAGTAATATACATATTGTCAGCACCATCTACCGTGATAGCGTTACCAAAATCGTCTAAGGATCCTCCGAAACTCGTTGCCCAAATATACCCAGCATCACTGTCTAATTTACAGATAAAAACGTCCGTCTCTCCGTTAGATGTTAAATTAGCTTCTCCAGCACCTAGGTCAAAATCAATCGTGTTTTTGAAGGAGCCGGTCAAATAAAGGTCGTCAGCATCATCGATATACAAGCCATTGCCGCTGTCGCTGCCATTGCTGGTATATTTAATGGCCCACACAAAATTACCGTTGTTATCTAATTTCGATAAAAAAACATCCCCATTAATGGCATCCAAATTATACACCGCAACGCCTGGATCAAAGTCGGTAATTCCTTGAAATTGGCCTGTGGTATAGACATTTCCAACACCATCTACCTTAATATCTAAACTAAATGAAGCGCTTACCCCTTCAAAAACTTTAGCCCAAACATAATCGCCATCGGTACTTAACTTGCAAATAAACAGATTGTTATTTAAGGCCGTAAGATTGGCAACCCCTGCATTTGGATCAAAATCTGCTGTTCCTTTGAAATCGCCAAAAACATACACGTTTCCAGTTGCATCCACATCTACACCCCTACTAATTGCACCTTCGTCTGCAGCGCCACCCATTTGTTTGGCCCAGATAAAACTTCCATTTGCATCATATTTTGCAACAAAGGCATCAAAAATTCCAACAGAGGTCAAATTGAAAACCGCTGCGCTTGGGTCGAAATCTGTTGTTCCACTGAATTGTCCACTTACATACACATTTCCAGAAGCATCGGTAACAAGATCATATCCCGTGTTTGTGCTTGCTGCATCAATGTTTGAAGCCCAATCCAAATTTTGTGCAGATCCATTTAAACTCGTGAGTAAACCTGCGGTTACCCAAATAAAATATTTTTTCATCCTATTTAATTTTGTGGTGCTGTTTTATTGTTTTACGAATGAAATTTTATTGATTCCATTCCCTGTTTTAATCGCCACGACGTATACCCCATTCTCCAGATTTTCAATTGAAATCGTTTTGGTTGTGGAAGTATGTACTAATTCACCCAAGAGGTTATAAATTAAAAGAGCCTCGATGTTTTCATCCATTTGTACAGTGATTTGTGTCGTGGCAGGATTTGGATAAAGCGTTAAATACGCTTGATTGGCGTCCGAAATACCAGCATCATCCATTGCCAATTTAACCACAAACCCATCCATCGACCCTACGGTTGTGAAGTTTGCTGTTGCAGCAGTTGGATCAAGATCAGCAGTACCTGCAAACCATCCTGTTATAAAAACATTATTGGTTGGATCAATAGCTAACGATTGGATCCAATCCGTTTCACTGCCTCCAATTTGCATCGCCGACAGCACTGTTCCGTCCGAATTTAATTTAAGACAAAACCCATCATACAAGCCACCTGCCGTCAATATATTGGTTCCTGCGGTTGGGTCAAAATCAACCACACCACCAAATGCTCCGCCGATATAAATGTTTCCATTTGAGTTTACAACAAGGTCTTCGGCACGGTCAGCATTCCCGCTTCCAAATTTTTCTGCCCAAACGTATTCTCCCGCAGGAGTTAGTTTACAAACAAAAATGTCGTCATCGCCTTCGGAGATTAGATTTTCTGTAGCTGCACTTGGATCAAAATCAACGGTTCCGCCAAAATAACCGGCGATGTAAATATTAGTGGCATCATCTAAATCGATACCAAAAGCCTCCTCATATTCTGAACCTCCAATTTGTTTTACCCAAACCAAATCACCCGAAGCATTTAGTTTACTCACAAAAATATCTGCTGCTCCAACAGGAGTGAGCTCGGTTGTTCCTGCTCCAGTATCGAAGTTGGTAATATCGTTAAATCTTCCAGTCGTATAAATATTGCCACTATCATCAAATTCGAAAGCATAAATATGAACGATATCCGTAGGATTTGTAAATTTTTTGACCCAAACAAAATCGCCGTTTACGTCTAATTTTAGTATGAATGTATCATAAAATCCAGACAAGTTAAAAGTACCTGGTCCTGGATCAAAATCAATGGTTCCATTGTTAAAAATTCCAGAGATATAGACATTGTTACTTGCATCAACTGTGATACAATTCCCCTCTTCATTGTCCATACTTCCAAACGTTTTTACCCAATCAAAATCGCCATTAGCAGCTAATTTTAAAACAAAAACATCGTTGGCGTTCACACTTGTAACAGACGCGGTTCCTGCTCCTGGATCAAAATCGACAGTCCCAATAAAGCTACCTGTTACATACACATTACTGCTATTGTCCGTCGCAATTGCCCAGCCAATCTCATCACCGATCGAACCGATTTGTTTCACCCACACCAATGCGCCAGAAGCATCAAGTTTACATACGAAAATATCTCCCCCTGCCGAACCAAGGTTAGAAGTACCAACCCCCGGATCAAAATCTACGATTCCAGAAAAATAACCTGTGGTGAACACATTCCCATCATTATCTGTTGTTACGGCAAGATTTTGTGCATAATTATTGCCGCTAAATTGCGCTGCCCAATCAAAATTTTGTGCATTGACAAATGAGGCTGCACAAGCAAGTGGTAAAAAAAGTAATTTCTTAAACATACAATTTTTGTTTTATTTTAAGTGCAAGATTAGGTGAATTAAAAGGGTTTATCTACTCCGTTTTTAGCAATAGCATTTTTAGTTTAGGAATGGACTTATTTGATTTTTTGAATCGGTTTTTGATTGGGATTTGGAAGAAAAAACGAAAAGTTGGTTCTTTTTAAATTCCTAAGTGATATTGAATAATCGATTATATTTTTCACTATTTTTAGTTCGATATTTGTAGAAAATTCTTGCCTGCTTAGTGAGATTTTCTGCGATAGAATTGACGAAACACCTAATATTAAAAAATGAAATTTACGAAGATACTGCATGTTCAATTAGTTACCTTTTTACTGAGCTGTTTACCTCTTTCGGTAAATTCCCAAACGTCAACAAATGGATCGGATTCACTCCTCCATAAAATTGAACAAATCGTGGCCAACAAAAAGTCCACAGTTGGGGTGTCAATTATAGGCAATAATGGGAAGGATGTTGTTTCATGGAACGGGGATAAACGATTTCCCATGCAAAGCGTCTTCAAATTTCACATAGCATTGGTGGTTTTGTCGGAGGTAGACAAGGGAACCTTTATGCTGGATCAAAAAATTACGGTGAGTAAAAAGGATTACTTACCCAAAAGTTTTTGGAGTCCGCTCCGAGATGATTATCCGCAAGGTGGGACATTTACAATTGCTCAATTAATTCAAGATTCTGTTTCAAAAAGTGACAACAGTGCTTGTGATATTTTAATTCGATTGGTTGGAACACCCAAAACCATCGAAGAATATTTTAAGAAAATGAAGATTAACGATCTGCAAATTACCTTTAATGAAAAAGACATGCAGGCCGTATGGGAAAACATGTATCAAAATTGGACGACGCCAAATGCGGCAAGTGAGACCATTAAACTCTTTTACGAAAATAAAAACAACCTACTTTCGAAAGCGAGTTATGACTTTTTTTGGAAAACAAATATTGAAACCATCACGGGTCAAAATCGGATTAAAGGATTATTGCCCGAAGGTACCATTGTGGCGCACAAAACTGGTTGGTCAGGCACCAACAAAAAAACAGGAATTACGGACGCGTTAAACGATATTGGCATTGTCTTTTTTCCAAATGGTACGTATTTTATTATCAGTGTTTTTATTACCGATTCGAAAGAAAATGTGGAAACAAACGAACGAATCATTGCAGACATTGCAAAAGCAGCTTATGACCATTTTAATCCGACGATTAAATAGAACTTATTCGGATGGAAAAATGATTATTTTTGAAAAATATCGCTGGGCAATAGCTCAAGAACAAAGCGGATTTATCCAACCCAAAGCATAAAAAACTTACTAATTTTTCACCGCTTTCAAAAATACTTTTTCGTCCCTTCCCTGAGAAATAAGACCAATTCCAGGAGCATACAGGGTGATATAATGAAAATCATCTGTTAAGTTATGTTGATCCACCTCAATCACATTCGTATATTTATTTCCATTGCTGTCTTTATATTTCTTTAACATGCGTGTGGTTTGTTTGAATTCGGTTAGTTGCATATCAAATGACACGGAGTAACTAGAATCAACAACCTCATTTGGTCGTACAATTTTAATGTATGAATCGAGATAATTAATCCCATTAAATTTATCTAAAACAACATAGCTCCCTGCAATTAAAAGATCGTCTTTATAGGCATAAAAAACGGTGCTTTCATTTCCAGAAGAGAGCTGTTTTTTCGTGTAATAACACACTGTATATCCTTCATAATTAAAAGACTGACTATACGTCATTGTTAATGTATCTCCACTTCGGTCTTGATAGTACAAGGTAATGTTCGGGTCTAAACAAAGATAATCCATTGCTTGTTGACCCCAGGTGAAACAAGAACTAAAGAGTAAAAAAGAGTAGAAAATTGCTTTCATAAGTTAAAGTTCTGCAAATTTTTAGTTTTAAAGTTATTGATTTTTGCTTTTGTTACACAAAAGTTACTTGAATAAATATGGATTTTGAAAGATTAAAATTTTTGCTTTAAATATTGACACGTGCGAATTGTGTATTAAATTTACATGATGCACGGAGCCGTTTTACCCTTATTCCATGTGTAAAAATGATTAATTTTCGTCAAAATTTTAAAAGGAATAAGAAATTAAAGCAGGACAATATTTAAACGTTTGATCAGTTTTTTTGATTAATCAAAAGTTACAACATTAGATTTGTCTTCAATCGAAAGCTAAATAATATGAAAAAAAACTTAGAAATACTCTTTCGCAAATCCATTGAACTGGGGGATGAAAATTACACCGACGAGCAAATCGAGGTAAAATGGATTGGTAATCCTCCAGCTTGCGCAACGGATATTGAAAATGCTGAAAATCGCTTGGGAATTAAACTTCCAAACGACTATATTGAAATGATAACAATTGCAAACGGTTTTCCAACCTGTTCGAATAGTGTCGAACCTAGTTTTCAAAAGGTCCAAGAAATTGATTATTATCGAAATTATGAATACAATGTCATAGACACTTGGAAAGAGCTAGGAGAATTGGACGAGGTGATAAACGAACTAGAAATGGCAATCATGATTGCAGGTTTTGAAGAAGAGCAGCAATTTCTAATCATCCCTCCAAAAAGTGAAAATGAAAAATGGAAATATTGGAAATTCGCCTTGTGGATTCCAGGTGAAGAAGAATATCAGCAGTTAAATGACTATTTTGAAGGCGTCATCCGATTTTTGACCAATCAAATTCAAGAAAATGGCACATAAGCGAAAAGGACAATTAACCACCGCGTCCGAATGGGCAAAGCATTTACGAAAATATCTTCGCCGACAATTTTGGAAAGGTGAACGGAAAGCGGAGAGGAAAATGATTGATCATGAATTAGACAACAAAAATGATCTATAACCAACATCATCTTTTAAATTAAAATCAATGAACTCATTGAAAATTGCGTTATTTCTATTCATAATTGCTTCATGCTCTCCTCAAGAATCCACCCTAGGCGATGAAAACGAGACTGAAATTAAGTTAAACTGCGATTCTACTTTTCAAATTTGTTTGGAACTAGTTAAAGGGGATTCAATCCCATTTACTGGTGATAATATCGGTGGCTATTACGATTGGGGCTTCGAAGATATTAGATTTACTAATGACTCATTTTATAGATGCAAGAAAGACATTATTTCAAATTTTGACTTGTCATTGGATGTAGAAAGCATTTGGGAAGACTTTGGTTTAGATACCCTTTTTTCAAAAGCGGAAATTGAGGCCTATCCAAATCAAGACTTACTGATTAATCCTTCTTGTTATCCCGATTATCATTTCATTTCTCAAGATTCTATGGTTAAACGCTACGATCATTGGCAAAACGGAGCTGATGTGCCAATAGGATATTTTAGATTTTCAAAGCCACTATTTACTAATGATGGCAATTACATTTTTATGCAATTGGAAGACTTTCGTGGTCCGATGAACGCAAGTGGATGGGTTTATTTGTTCAAAAAACAAAATGAGCGATGGACAATCTTGCGAAAGAAGTGTGTTTGGATTTCGTAAATTGGCATTTAATTTCTCCCGCAGATTACGCGGATAATCTCGTCTCTAAAAACTGCAAAAAATATTGTTTTCTTACGAAATTTG
>JADZFJ010000514.1 GCA_020849935.1 Crocinitomix sp.
GGGTTGTTAGGATCGATTTCTATTTTTTTTCGTAAAGTGCCGACAAATACACGAAGATATTGGGTTTCTGTTTGCCGCCCAACACCCCAAATTTGTTTTAAAATGTATTGATGGGTGAGCACACGGCCGTCATTTTTGACAAATAAAACCAATAAATTGTATTCGGTAGAAGTCAGTTTAATGATGTTTCCGCCTCGTTTCGCGATTCTAGCTATTAAATCGATTTCAAGGTCATCGCTGGTGATGATGACTTCATTGATTTCACTTTGACTTCGTCGAATGGCTGAACGAATTCTTGCCAATAATTCGCCAGTTCTGAATGGTTTTGTAAGATAATCGGTTGCTCCGTTGTCTAAAGCCGAAACAATGTCAACCTCATTGTCTATTGCTGAGAGGATAATGATTGGCTTGTTGAACCATTCGCGCAATTCTTTAAGAACTTGATGACCGCTTTTGTCTGGTAATCCAAGATCTAATAAAATAAGGTCAGGTGAGTGATGGGCAGACAATTGAATACCTTCTTTTCCGTTGATTGCTTGCACCACTTTATAGTCATTACTTTCCAAATTAATTTGTAATAATTTCCGAATTTGAGGTTCGTCATCGATAATCAAAATTTCGGCTTTATTCATTTGATACTAAATTTGCGTTGGATGTTTCAGATGGAAGTAGGATCGTAAATTTGGCGCCACCAGTTGGGATGTTTTCGAGCTGTAATTTGCCATTTAGTGCCTCCGTAAATCCTTTGACGATGGATAGTCCTAATCCGATGCCACCAGTGGTTTCGCGAGATAACCGATAGAATTTATCAAAGACATGAGCGATTTCTTTATCTGGAAATCCTATTCCATTGTCTGAAACGGTGATTTGGCAATTTTCGCCCTTATTTTCGACTTCAATTTTTATGAGCGAGTTTGGTGGGGTATGTCGCAAGGCATTATAAAGAAGATTATGGACGATTTGTTCGACAAAACCTCGATCAGTTTTAAAAAGAGGTAGTTTTTCTTTTGGTTGAAAATCAATTCGATGTGCTTTGGCATCTTCTTTACTTTCATGAATTATCGAAAAAATCAGCTCATTTAAATCGCACCAATCTAAATTTGGTTTTAAAATCCCAGCTTCCAAACGGCTCATACTAAGCAGGTTTTCAACTTGTCGATTTAATCGGAAGACGGCGATTTTTATTTCTTCATGTAATTCTGCGACGGAAGTTTCGCTGAGTTTTGATTTGTTTTCACTGATCGTGTCGATTGCTCCAATGATAGTTGAAATTGGTGTTCTAAGTTCGTGCGATAACGAATTGAGTAACGTATTGTAAAGTGTAATGGTTTTTTCTTTTTCTTCTTTGTCGCGCGCTTTTTTTTCTATTTGCCTGATTTTAAATGTTAACGCAGCATTGATAGATGCAATAACGAAATACATCATAAACATTAAGGTATCCTCAGGTGTGCCGATGTGGAAAGTAAATGTTGGTGGAATGAAAAAGAAGTTCCAAATAAAGGCACTTAAAATGGCTGTTAGCAACACTGGAAAGATGTCGAAAACCATTGCCAAAAAAGAAACAAAGAACAATAATAGTAAAGCAACAATGCGGTATCCAATTAAATCGACCGAAAAATAGCACATTACTGAAGTAGTAACCACCAGTAAAATACTAATTAGGTATTGGTTAGGTAAACTATATTTTCGGAATTGAAACAAGCTCATATTTTATTCAAATTTAGTGATAAGTGTATAAAGATTTTGTAAAGATTTGTTTGACGGTCAAATAAAACTTGATTTTGGGAATTAAATTGAATTTTACCCAAGCTTCCGCAAAAGGGATGGCAGTGGCAGCTCCCCAACTCGTTGGGGACTATAACGAACAGCCCGGTGCTTTTTGAATCGCCATGTTAGTGGGGATTCAAAAAGCATTTGCCCAAAAGAAAAGAAAAAGAGTTGACAAAAATTGGGTGTTAATAAACTTAATAAAGGAGGTTTTTTGGTGTGGGATATTTACTTAATTTTAGCGTAACGATTCGCTGTATTGGCGTTTTAAAGAGGTTATTTTAGAGGCTTATTAGGATGAAACACGCATACTTAATTATTTTTTTTATATCAAATTTGGCTTTTTCGCAAACGTCTTGGAACGATTTGTCGGGAAGGGAACGTGCTTTTTTATTTCATCAAGCCCGAAGGGTGGATATTCTTAAGCCCGAATTGTTTCATTTATTTGAATACACCGATTCGATTCCGTTTATTAATGATACGCTGCCGGACTATACCTATGTTGAAAAACAAATTGTGGCATCTCCTGATTTATTGGTGTTACATAAGGATGAATTTGCCCGAAAATCGATTGGGGTGGTGAATGATTTATGTGTGCGTTTTGCTATTTGGGAATTGGATCAGATGCTGCAATTTAGGAATTCGACAGCGGAAGAAGATAAACCCTTGTTGGAAAAATTAAAACGTTTTGAAAAATTGGTGTTAGAAGAGGCGCCCCCCGCGGCTATTAAAACTCTTTCGAATGGTTCATACGAACTTTCTAAATTAATTCAGAATTATTATGCCCCCTCCCTAACCGTGTCGGATAAATTGGCGGCCATCGTTAACAGTGGGTTTTCGCAAATTGATCAAATGCTGATTATTCAAGCCATTATGACGGCTCAGCAAAATTATGTAGCCGAACGTGCTATTGAAATTTATCGGATTTTAGGTGGAGTGGAAACCGATTACAAAACCTATTTATCTGCGGTTGGTGATGGTGCCAATTGGGCAGATGTGGTGGGTGGTTTTAATACACCGTACACCATTGGGTTGCCAGATGAAAAAGGGCTTTTTAATTTTGAGTTGCACGATGTGTTGGACAAGGAAAAAAACAGGACAAATATTGTGGTTAAACAGGTCACTCAAAAACTATTTTCGACAGCGAGTGACAAACAAACCGTGGTGCATTTGGATGTTTTTGGGTATCATCCTGAACGACAAACTACGGTGGTGATTCAAAAAGGGGGGAACTCGTACGTGCTTTATGGCAAAAATGAACACCGACTGGTTTCACCTGATTCGACATACGGCGAAGGGGTGACTTATTGGCGATTGATGTACAATTTGGAACATTTTTACATTGCGAATTTAAAAGAGGATTTGTATGGAAAACGTGGGTACGAATACCAAATTGATTTGTACGAAAAGAAGATTGAGAAAACGTTGTATAAAATTAAGGTAACCGAACACAAATTGGATATTTTGCGCCATACGCCCGAAGGGAAGCCGAAAATTAAGAAGAAAAAAATCAAAAAGAAAAATTTAGGTCTCTCGGATCAAGCTGGGCAAGGACACCCAACGAGTGCAATGAGTAAGTTGGACAAAAAGAAAAACATTCAGCAAAATATTTTAGTGCAGTTGGAAGGCGATTTGTCCTCGCAAAAGGCGACGCTTAAAAAATTGAAAGAGGACATGGAAAAGGCCTACGATAATTTGGTGATTTGTGAAACCAAGTTAGACTTGATGAAAAAGAACATGGGCTATATCATCATGGAATTTGAGCAAGAAAATCACTTGTACACCTTTAAAGATGGGGCGACTTTTAATTATTTGACCCAAGATTTTACCTTCCCGGCGGGTGGGCGTGAGGAAAGTCTTCAGGTTTTTCACATCGCTTTTGGAAAAGAAGTATTTGATGAGAAAGCAGATGAAAATTTTGTACAAATCAATGTGTCATCTTCCAAAAAAACGGACCAGTACGTTTTTAAACACGTTGTTTTAGATGATTTAAGTCGAGTTCAGCTTCCTGCAA
>JADZFJ010000515.1 GCA_020849935.1 Crocinitomix sp.
AAAAAATTATAAAATTATGAAAAGAAGATTTAAACTAATTTTAGTAACGGTTATTCTTTGTATAACAACTTCATTTGCATTTGGCCAGACCAATTTTGACAAGTCATTTATTGGTTATTGGACTACTGATGGCTCCAAAACTAGAACTGTAATATTTAAGGACAAAAATGATGTACTTCAAATGGTAATGTGGGATAGTAGTGATGGTGAAGAAGTCGAGATTGTTAAATTTGACTTTACAGGAGAAACGATTAATACTACTCAAAAGGTGGTGTCAACAAATTGGATAACATACAATACTTATACAATTATAGACGAAAACACCCTTAAATGTGCAATTGGAGGAGATGGAAATGGGGCTGAAATCTATTTAAAAAGGGTTAAATAAATGAAATTTCGAGAAATAAAAAACATTTGATCATTCTAAAAGAAATACGGCAGGTAACAGGCGTTGGGCTCAATGGCGGATGACGTGGTTAATTGAAGCTTTGTGTCCCGCACATGCGGGATTCAGTGCTTGCAGACAGTTTTCGGCTTCGAAATCGCCACCTTCGGGAAACTGCAAAACGTTAGCATTAATTATGGAATTCTTGTAAATGATGCATCTATAGTTGAAATGAAGCAATTATTATTCCATATCACCATTCTTTGTTTTAGTTCGACTTTTGCGCAAACCGACTCAACGCGTATCGAACTAATCGATATTTGTCCAGATCTCTTTCTGACTGCACCGCGTGACTCAACGTACCAAAATTTCTACATTACTGAACAGCAAGACACATTTTACTTTGCTAATAAATGGTGCGTAATGCTGCCTCAATTCTCTGGAATTACAATTTGGAAAACTAAATCTGGAAACGCAAACGGAAATTATAACTGGACATTTTACTGGGAAAGTGTAAAGCACGAAATTTCCGGAACATTTAAAGAGGGAATTTTGGTAGAAGGCGTTTCAACTGAATATTATATCAATGGACAAATTAAATGTCGAGGTGAATACAAGAATGGTCGCAGTTGTTGTATTTGGACTCATTACTTCGAAGATGGCACGGTTGAAAATAAATACCAAATAGTCGACGGAGTTGGTGTTCAACTTGAGGAGTAAAACTAATGCATAACACCACTTAAAAGTAAAAGTGCTTCGGTTGTCCAATTTCAGTGTTTCATAGCGGCAGGGCCGCACAAAAAATTTTTACACACAGAAATTTATTAAAAATATTTTTGCCCAGCTTGTTGAGTTAGCTTTAAGTTCTGTACTTTTAATCAAGCTTGCGCTACTACTTTTATGCGAGTCCGTTATGTGAAATTTTAGAACTAGTATTATGTTAGACAAATTTGACTTTATCAAAAATTTCAACGGTTTGGCAATTCCCGATGAATTGGCTAAGTTGTTAGATTTTCAAAACAACATTTCTAAGGAAAACTTTTATTCAGCGGGTTTTGAACTCACGGTTGTATTAGAAAAATTTGGACTTAGGACATATTCAGAAGACTTACAGTTCTTAAATTCAATCTTGGAATTTGCTCATGCAGATGGAACAGGTTCTTCCTATGGATTTTGGCTAAACGGATCTAAGCAAGACCTAAAAGAGACACCAATTGTTATTTTCGGGAGTGAAGGAGGATTTCATATTGTAGCAAGAAACATACAAGAACTTCTTCAAATACTTACATATGATGCAGAGCCAATGGTCAGTTGGGATGAGGTCTATTATTACAAAGACGAAGGTGAATGTGAGCCGAGCGATTTAGCTGAAACTTTCAAAAAGTGGTTGTTTGATAATTTTAAAATAAGAGAAATTAGTAATGTTTCCGATATTATTAGGGTGGCTCAATCAGAGTATCAAGAAGAATTCAAAACCTGGATGAAAAAATTTTATACTGGGTAAAAAATTCTGGTATCACGGATTTTGCCTTAGTGAGCGGATGGTGCGAAAAGAAACATTTAAGCATTTAATAAATATCGGAGCTGGAGGACAGTTGAAAGTTTCAAAGGCCAAATTGAAAACGTTAACTCCAATTACTCAACGCACATTCCAAAACCCAAATCACTTTGATACTGGTACGTTACAACAAATCTGAAAATTAATTTCTAAATTAGACCCATGATTGGCCGCTGTCAAATTTTAGTTGGATTTTTATTTTCAGTTTTTCTGAACTGCGGCTTTTCACAAATTACCGATACCTCAAACTATAAGTATTACAGACAATCAATTGCCACCGATATGTTAATGTTGGAGGATGACCCCGCGGACTCTAAAAGGTGGATGAGAGTAGCTAATCACCAACAAAAAATTCAGGATTTTTCTGGAGCGATTGTATCCCACGACATGGCGATTCGATACTCGCCCACCGACTATCGTGCCGTAAATAGCCGTGGAGTAATCAAACACAAAATCGGCGATTTCAAAGGTGCAATTGACGATTATACATTAGCGATGTCCATGAATGCTGAATTTGTAGATCCCATTATTGGCAGGTATTTGGTTTATTTGAAAATTGGAATTATCGATTCGGCAAAGCATGATCTAGAATTGGCACTTAGAGTAAATCGGTTAGCTACCCTATCAACTATTATTGGTGAAGCTCAGGACGCTTATGAGTCTGGTAATTTTGAATTCGCACTTTTGAATTTGGACTTGGCCATACAGAATGACACCTCTTTTAGGATAGAAAAAAATTATCTTGAACGTGGTTTTTGCAAAAATGAGATGGGAGATTATGAAAGCGCCATTTTGGATTTCAATGAGGTATTGAAAATCAATCCTAACAATGCCAAAGCTTGGAACAATCGAGGTTTCTCTAAGTACATGCTTGGCCATTTGGATGATGCCCTACTCGACATGAACCATGCAGTTGAACTGGATCCAACGTATCCACAAGCTTACAACAAACGAGGTGATTTGAAATGTGCGATGAGAGAATTTGAAAGCGCACTGAACGACTTGAACATCGCCGTTAAACTCGATCCAACAAACTTCACCGCATTTCATAACCGCGCTATTGCAAAAGCAGGTCTGAATGATCACCGCGGAGCAATTTTTGACTTTACAATTGCGATTCAGATGAATCCTGACAATGCCCTTTCCTATCAATACCGTGCAATTTCCTATCAGGCACTAGGAGAATTTGAAAAAGCTGACCAGGATTTGCGAATGGTTCAACTGTTGCAACGACAATAACCCGACTGAGTAACGAATCATTTTCAAAGAATCAATCCCGACCAAAGCCTAAAAATATGCGTAATAAAAGCAGTTCACAAATGCTATTTTCAACTCATTTTTACACACCAACCAACTCAACCTAAGACCATAAAAATGATGCGTGAATTCATTCCCATTTCTTACAAACCTTGGCTAATGTTAATTCAAAAGGATCGGTAGAAAAACCAAGACATTCCAAAAATCTTGGAAAAAATAGTAGATTTGTCTCTAATCGAGTTGTCTCTATTTTAGGTAACGAAAAAACAAATGAACAAAGAGTTTAATATCACCTATTACGATCTCCCTACTTTTGGAATTGCTGACCAACAATGGCTTCTATTTTATTTGCAACCTCAAATGCCAATCAACTCAACAAAGTATCTTCACCGAAAATCAATCACAGAAAGGTACTTGAACTTAACAACCTAAATAAATGATAAGAATACTCACAATTGTTGGAGCGAGGCCTCAATTTATCAAATCTGCTGTTTTAAGCAGAGTTATTTTAGCATCCTTTAAAAATGAACTTGAGGAAATCATTGTACATACAGGACAACATTATGATCCTGAAATGTCTACGGTGTTTTTCGATGAACTGAAAATTCCAAAAGAAAAATATAACTTACAAATAGGTTCATTGAACCATGCCCATCAAACTGCGCGGATTATGATGGCACTTGACGATGTGATCGCTATCGAAAATCCTGATGCGCTTTTACTTTATGGAGATACCAATTCTACCCTAGCAGCGTGTTTAGTTGCCATCAAACGTCATCTCCCAATTATTCATATCGAGGCTGGTGTTCGTTCGTTTAATAAAAAATTTCCTGAAGAAGTAAACAGAATTATTTGTGACCATACCTCATCCTTACTTTTTGTTCCGTCCGAAGATGGAATGGCAAGTTTGAAAAAAGAAGGATTTAAGTCCGACGAAACGTTGGTGCCTAGTGACCTCCTCCTTAACTCGCCTAATGTCTACAAATGTGGGGACATCATGTACGACAATACCTTGGCATTTTTAGAGGAAGCTGACACCTATTTTAATCGGTTAGTTGCTAAACATCAACTACCAAGCAGTAACTTTTTCTTGGCAACTGCACATCGACCTTCGAATGTTGATGACCTAAAAAATTTCAAAGAAATTATCTCTTTCTTCCATTATGCCATTGATAATCTCGGCAAAGAAATAGTTTTTCCAATCCATCCGAGAACCAAAAAAATCATTGCCGAAAATGAAGAACTTTCTGCGATGATTAACAAAAAAGGTTTACATTGTATTCCACCAGTTTCATTTATTGAAATGATTGGATTAGAAAAACATACCGACTTGGTGATAACAGATTCCGGAGGAGTTCAAAAAGAAGCCTATTTCATGAAAAAGCCATGTCTTATTATGCTTGAAGAAACTCCTTGGGTAGAGCTTGTTGAATCTAAAAATGCAAAGCTAGTTGGAAATAATTACACATTACTTTGTGAAGGGGCTACGTATTTCTTAGAAAATAAACCGACCAATTTTGCACCAATTTATGGCGACGGAAAAAGTGCTTATTTCATTTGTGAAAAAATAATAAAAAATTTAAAAAAATGATTTTTGATAATATAAATAAAGTACTCATTCTAGCGCCACATCCAGATGACGCTGAATTTGGACTCGGGGGTACCATCTCAAAATTAATAGAAAATGGTAAAGAAATTTATGTCGTCATTTTTAGTTTGTGCGAAAAAAGTACACCACAAAATTTTGCTGTAGGAGTTATTGAACAGGAGATGTATGCCTCCATGGAACGTCTAAAAATTCCCAAAGAGAATTTGATTGTTTATGATTTTCCAGTAAGAGAATTCCCGGCTTATCGCCAAGAAATTTTAGAAAAAATGGTTGAACAAAAGAAAATCATTCAACCTGATTTAGTTTGTATTCCTAGTTCCAGCGATATCCATCAAGATCATGCCACCATTAACGAGGAAGGTAAAAGAGCCTTTAAATACAACAATTTGTTAGGGTATGAAATGCCATGGAATAATTTTGGTTTTACCTCATTTGTTTACAACATTTTAGAGAGCAGACATCTGAATGATAAATTGGATGCAATTGCCTGTTACAAATCGCAAATGTTTAGACAATATTGTTCACCTGAATTCATCACTGCCTTGGCAACTTTAAGAGGATGTCAGGTATTAAATAAACATGCTGAATCATTTGAATTAATTCGATTAATTTCACAATGAGACAAGAAAAAATATATTTAAGCGAAATCATCAAATGGCATACGGCTAACCAAGGTTTGTCCGAAAATTTTGGCCTGCCAGAAAATCATGTCATCACTTATCCAAGAGCCATTGAACTTTGTGATGCGTCAAATATTTCGATGAT
>JADZFJ010000516.1 GCA_020849935.1 Crocinitomix sp.
ATGAAAAAAAATGTTAAAAAGTCAAAAATCACCTAGAAATCTATTCGAGAATGAAAAAAAATGAAATCGAACCTAAGTGGAGGGATTACAATTCGTGCTTAATAACCTGCATGACTTCGTAGGTGGTCCTGTTGAATACAATTACCAAAAAGTGCATTTCTTCCTTTGTTAATCCTTCAGGAAGTGTGTATGAAAAATCTTTTTTGACTTTCGTTCCAGCTGTAATACTCCCAGCCGCGATTGGTCGTCCCCAAGTTTCACCAAACAGATTTCCTAAATGAATATCATGGTGTACATACGTTGTATTGGTAGTTCCATCAGGCATTTTTTGTGGCGACACTGTTTCATTTTCCAAAGCGTAAATTACCATATTGTAATTACCAGTCAAATCGGTTAAGAATTCTGTTTCGGTGTGAATATATGCTCCATTTGTTTCAGGGAAATAAGTGGATTTCGCTTGAATATTAACGGACAAACTGGTGGCCAAGGCTAAATCGGTACGCGCTCCCCAAAATTCTGAATCAAAGAAATAAAATCCATCTCCACCCGGAATTCTGTTGACATTTCCACTTGGATTACTGCTAAAACCAACCTCAGCTTGGAAAAATGTACTCGCCATTTCTTTTCCTTGTGGATTGGTAAAATCTCTTGGAAATGATGCATTCACCGCTTGAAAACTACCCACTCCGCTCACAGATGGTGTGGCATGAATCGAAGCAACGAATACACGGTCAGGGTGTAAAGCTTCAATTGCCTCTGCATCTGCTGCTGCGTTTGGACAAAAAGGGCATTGATGACCAGTATAATCTTCAATTAATACATTTCTTAATGTATTCGTATTTGCGTCAAATTCAGGAAATTCATAGTCGATAAAATTACCTGGATAAAGATTCGTATCTAAGTCGGTGATAATGACGTTAGGAAATTCTACTTTATCACAAGATATAAATCCTCCAAATGAAAAAAGTAAACCGGTAATTAGGATGAGATTATTTTTCATGACTTTTTGAATTAAAATGATTGTGTAAATGTAAATGTAAGTCCGTTTGTTGCTGGAACTGGACGGCAAACACCGCCTACGCATAAAATCCCTTCTCGTTGTTTTCCATACATAAACATAAAGCGAGAGTTTTCATGAATGTATCCAAATGAACCTAACAAATAATGAATCTGTAAATTTTCATCAGGATGCCCATAATTATACTGATCCATCACAGTAAAAAACCATTTTGGAGAAATGGTGTATTCAATTAAGATGGTTGTCCAATTTCCACGGTCTTTTTTGGTAAAAAGGGCTTGAAATTCGGCACGAATGGAGTGTTTTTTGTTGATTTTATATTGCAAATCAATCACACCGATGTCCGATTTAATATAATGTTTTGCCAATTTAGTCACCTCATTAATATCATTATTGTAAATGAAGTGATAATAGTTTAACCCCAATTTGAATCGGTCATTTAATTTCCGTTTAAGATGAATGTTAAAATCGAAATTATATAAACTATCTGTTCCGTCAAATGGCCGTGCAACATAAGAAATTCTATTTTTCTTCCAATCTGGAGTTTCGTAATCCTTGTTGTAATCTGTCGCTACGGAAACATTCAAATGTAGATCAGTACCATATTTACCACCCAAGGCTGTTCCTTTCGCTAATTTGTATAAGACATCTAATTGGTAAGCAACTTCTCCCTTTAAATTAGTTGCATAAGGATACAATGTCCCGGGCAAGTTATAGGTGTGATTATTACTCGTTGCTGGTAAATAGTTAATGAACGCCTGATTTCCTAAGATCGATCTATCCGAACGGAAGGCCATATTATCTAACGATTTACCTGTCAAAATAATTCCAAGTCCTTTTTGAGAATAGCCTAAATTGAAAATTGCACCATGTCCAGGATTGTAGATATAATTATTTAACGCGTTGGGATCGTTGTCTTTGTGTACATATTCTGCATTCAAATAAAAACGTTTGTAACGCATATCGATTCGTGCCCCATAAGACCCAACATTTTTTGGAAGGATGAGCGTATCATTGGCAACTGCTTGATAACGACTTACCAAACTACCGCCGATAGAGATTTTAAAATCAGATTCAGCAAAGCCTGGAATTAAATCATTCAAATGAATCGATCCATCTAAGCCGCGCACTGTTCCATCAGATTTAAACAAATTTCCATCTACAAAATTTACTCGTTGACGGCCAATAAATCCTTTTAATTCAATTCCTTTTTTTGGCATAAATCGAATGCTGGCACCTTCCATCGCATTATCCAAACCTAACGCTCGCTCTTCGTAAGATCTAAAAATTAATCCACTTCCAAATTGGTCATAAAAATTTCCAACCGTCACTGTAATTTCATCCGAAGCATATTGAAAATAGCGGTAAGGAATGCCTGTTCCTGAATAAAACGCAGGATACCCCGCAATCGCTGGTAAATAGCTTTCAAGTCGCATTCCAGCCCTGAATTTGTTGACTGAATAATTGACGTTCATATACGCATTCATTACCACTTTTTGATCAGGGGCAAAGGCTCCAATCAATGTGTCTGTATTCAAGTATTGAACATTTGTCTCCATGTTTCCAGTAATACTTCCCCCTTGGAGTTGACCAAATGAAGAGTACACTGTAAAACAACATGCAATCAGAACTATTTTTTTCATTAAATTATCGAATTAGACGAGTTTAAAAATGGGGGTGGGGTGGGGAGGCTTATTGTTTTTTCGAATATTTTCTTACTTCTTCGTACAAAGATTCTTCATCGCCTGGTACAAAGCCAACGTGCGAATAAACAATGTTTCCTTCTCCATCAATCACAAAGGTTTGTGGTGGATAATTTACACCCATTGCTCTTTTTAAATCACTGTTGGCATCAATCCAAATGTCGTATTCCCAGCCTGAAGCATCAACAACTGGGCGAACTTTACTTTTATTTCGCTCGTCGTCAATCGAAACTGCAACCAATTTTACACCGGTTTCTTCTACAAGTTCATCATATTCTTCAGCAATGGTATTTAATTCCAATCGGCAAGGGGTGCACCATGTAGCCCAAAATGAGACGATAATTGGATTCCCATCGTTTGACAGTTCAGACGAGTTAATTTTATTCCCTTCTAAATCTTCAACAACAACAGAAGGCATTTTTTTTCCAACTTCTTCATCATTGCTGCGCATGAATGATAAACTTCCTAAAAGTCCTATTCCAACGATAATTGCTAAATTTATTTTTTTCATAATTTCTTTTTTCCTTGCTACTTTCAAATATTAGACCAAACTGATTGGAACTCCAAAAATAGGAAATTAATTTAACCTATTGAAATCTAATAATACCATAATTGTTGATTTCTCAAATCTTAAGAATAAGAAAATATAGATCAATAAATTTAAACGCTGTTTTATAATTTAAACAGGTAAGATTTTAGCTAAATTTATTTTTTAATCATCTATAAATTAAGGAATAAAAATAATTTAATGATTAAAAATGACCTTCATAATTTGGGATTCTTCGCAGCTATTTAATTATGTCATTTGTTCTTGGATTCATACCAACTGTTGAATTCTTAAAATCGACTAAAATTAAAAAATGTTAAAACCTCGAAAAAATCGGCATGGTATATGCTATTTAATTCGTAAATTTGAAACTAAATAGCGTAAAGATGAAAAAAATAGTTACATTCTTAGGGGCAACCTTCTTCTTATTCGGTGCAAATGCACAAGGAATTGAGATCTTTAAACAAGGAGAATTGGTTGATGTGTCAGGAACAGTTGTTGAAGTTAATTCTACAGAAGCTTCACTTCACCAAAATTTTACAGTGAAAAATGTTTCTGGAACAGTAAATGTGTTGAGAGTTGAAAGAACAAAAATTATTCTTTTGCCAGGTACGTTAGATTACTTGTGTTGGGGTGCAGATTGTTACAATACGGATGCTGTTTCTCCAGCTGATCCATTTATTTCTCCAGATGATATCCTTGTTGATAATGATGCAACTGCTATGTTGTTTACTTATCATGAAACAGAAGGTATTTCAGGTACAGCTCAATACAGATATTATATTATCAACGGTGAAGGAGAAAGATTAGATTCAGTGGATGTTTTATACACCTCTACAGTATCTGTTAAAGAAAATGCAAAAATTCAAATTTCTGTATATCCTAATCCTGCAATTAATAACGTAAATATCACCGTTCAAAACGAAACTGGGAACTTAAAGTTTACACTTTTTAATGTGTTGGGCGAAGCGGTAATTAATACAAAATTGTACGAAGGTCAAAACACAGTAGCTGTGGATAAACTAACAAACGGCGTTTATTTCTATACGATCTATAAAGATGGAGCGGTATTAGAAACAAAAAAATTAGTGGTTAAACATTAAGCACATTTGTATATTTAATTGAAAAG
>JADZFJ010000517.1 GCA_020849935.1 Crocinitomix sp.
CTCTTAAAGCTTTAATCATTAAAAATTCACCAAAACAATAAACCTTAATATTATGAACTACATTAAAATAAGCTTCAAAAATGAATCTACTGGAAAACAGGTCACGGCATCAGTTCAATTTACAGACTCTATTGCGAGTATAAAAAATGACCTTAAAGGCGAAGGGTTGATTATAAATGAAACGGAAACCTTCACTTTGTCAAACAACAAACCAATTGCTCAACATTTAACTTTTGGGGAGCTAGGTATAGTAAACGGGGATGTTATTCTTATTAAAACGAATTTTGAAGACGAAGAGCCAGGGCCACCAGAAAGGGGGGATAATTTAGATGAAAAACGGCCAGTCCGTGGTACGCGCTATACGCCACGTAAATTTCATCAGCTTGGAATATTTGTTTTAGATGGCAGTCGCTCAATGTACGAAAAGCTCCCAGATGAGAGTATAAAAAAAGATGCTGTTAAACGAAGTATGGAGGAAGTACTTGAGATTTTCCGAACAAGCACTAAATCAAACTATTATTCGTTCGCCGTGATTGATTTTGGAACGGAAACAACTTTAAAACTTCCGGTGACGGAATTAGTTGATATTAGCCACTCACTAAATTTTGATCCAACACCATTACATGGTGGAGGTACTAATATTTATGCAGGATTAGAACATGCGCATGAAATTGCAAAGTCTTTTCTAGCACAAGAAAAGAGTGGTGATGTTACGCATACAGTGAGAATTGTCGTATTAACCGATGGAGAATGTTCAGATCCTATGCGAACTATTCAAATAGCCAACATAATCAAAGCAGATGATCCTTCAATTAAAATTTGGTCTAGTTTTTTTGATTCGAAGGGTTTTAATAATAGAGCAGGAGAATCTTTGATGAAAAATATTTGTTCTGATGCAGAAAGTTTTATGCGTGTAGCTAACGCAATCGAGATTAGAGGATTTTTTAACAAATCAATTTCGACATAATATGGAAAATCAAAAAACGTTACTTGCAGCTTGCAGTGATACCAAAAAAATTCAAAATCAAGACTTTGTGGCTTTCATCCAAGGTGAGAAAAATGTAGTTCTAGTGGCTGATGGTGTTGGGTCATCAGCATACGCCGCTGAAGGCGCTAGATTTGTGATAGAGGAAGCTACACGTGTATTAGTAGAATTAGATTTTGAAAATATCAACTACACATCCTTATTTCAAAAAATTCAATTGGCCTTAGATGATCGAATTGAATTAGAACAGCAAAATTTACTGGGATTAAAATATCGTCCATTTAGCACAACACTTATCCTTGCAATAGAAAAAAAAGAGGTCTTTGAAATAGCTTATATTGGAAATGGAGCAATACTACACATCAGGGGTAATTTTATGAATTTCCCAATTAAAACATGGATAATTCCGTGGACTTGTGTTAATTATTTGAACCCACATACAATTCCAGTTGATGGAAGTGAGGTGCTTTATAAGTGTTTTGGGGCCAATGCCGATAGAGAGAAAATTGAACCGACAGTTATAACAATAAGCAAGGATGATTTTGAATATGGGGATATACTTGTTATTTGTACGGATGGTATATACTCTATAGATCATCAAGAAATTTTTGAAGATAGTTTAGGTTATGCTTTGCCTCAACCTTACGCGCTGAAATATTTAAATGAAACACTTCAGAATTTTTTAAAAGGTAAAAACCTATCTAATGAAGAATTAAATAAAACAATTACTAATTACCTCGTGTCTTTAAAACAAATTCCGGACGAAATGAATGATGATTGTAGTCTCGGACTTTTTATAACTCCAAAAGCGCTCGAATATAGCGCAAGCATCACAAGTCAAATTCAACATAACAGACTTCCAAAATTATCTTCATCCTATGGTGAGGAAACGCCGTCAGAATTGGATGTTACCAACCTAATGAATGAAGAAGTAGAAAATCCGCACAATAACTTCGTAACTGACGAAAAATCAATTGAAAATGTTTTGTATCTGAAAAATAGAGAAGAAGAAGAGTAATGCAGAAAATTGAAATAATATCGTTTGAGACTACTGGCATATTTCCGGCATATAGCTCCATCAATTCACTTTTGATGGACTCAGAAATATTCGGTGGCGGTGGATTTGGTAAATTGTATAAATGCCTTTCCATTAACAATCAGCCAACCGATCATGAATTATTGATTAAAATATTAAATGTTGGGAGCGATTCAAGTTACCAAGTAATTCAAAAACTACAAAAAAAATTAGCTCAAACGCATTCAAGTTTAGTTAACCAGGGAGGTTCATTATTTGAAAAATACGAGGCGTTACAGGCAGCACCAATATTTAGTTTTAAAGGAAATTTGAATGGTGAGTTAGTGCAAGGGTATTCCTTCCTTAATTTATGTGAAATAGGATATTCTGATTTTGAAAATCTTTTGGAAGACGTAAATGAGTTAGAGCAATTTCAAGAGAGTAAATCTTTTGAAGATAAATTGATAATAATGTATCATCTAATTCTAGGTCTTGAATTATTGGCTCAGTTCGGGTTCATTCATGCTGACCTTAAGGATTGTGCAATTTTTTATAATCCCAGTAAAAATGGTGCAGCGTTGATCGACTATGATGGTGGAACATTTATAAATGACGGATTACCATGCACAGCTGGAAGTATGCAAGATTGGTTGGCTCCTGAAATTACACGAATAATAGGGAGAGACAGTAATCTTGCGAAACGAGAAGTCAGTTTTAAATCCGACCAATGGTCAATTGCATATTGTTTTTTAATACTCTTAACAGGTTATGGTCCCTACGATTCTTTCCGCGAAATTTCTGATAATGTTCTTAAAGAATATTTACAAGTATCTAAATGGCCTTATGCTGGAATCAATTTAGATTTTATTGATGACCCTATTCAAGCAGAGAGAATTGCTAATCTTATCGAAATTTTAATCCCGAAACCGCTATTATTAGCCTTTGAAAAAAATTTTACCCAGGGCTATTTTCATCCAGAAGAAAGATTGGATTACACTGAATGGCGTTCTTTGGTTGAAAGTATCGCACCTTCACCTACAATCGCGTCGTTTCGCGTTGACAACGATTTTGTTGAAGAGCCACAGGAAATTACTTTTACATGGAACGTAACTAATTTTTGTCGGTTGTTCCTTCATGGAAAAGAAATTACTAACCAATCAACATTCAAAGCATACCCAACAGAGAGTGCTGAATTTGAATTAAAGGCTATAAATTTATTCGGGAAAGAATCAACGGCGGCCTTACCTGTGGTAGTCAAACTTAGACCTCCTGAGATCGAATTTTTTGAAGTTGATAAATTAGCAATCCTAAAGGGCGCTTCCATTCTGTTAAAATGGTCGGTAAAATATGCTTTAACAGTAGAGATTAATGATGAAATTGGAGTTGTCATGCATACCGATGAGATAGAACTGTCCTTAAATGAAACTACTAATTTCACCTTAATAGCTAAAAGTGGTAATGAAAAAACACTTGCTCGATTAACTGTTACTGTTTTACCAATACCATTTATTAAATCTCTTTGTGTGCCATGTCCAGATTTTATAAGTGAAATTAGATTTGATATAAGCATTCCGAGAATTGATTACACCAATCAA
>JADZFJ010000518.1 GCA_020849935.1 Crocinitomix sp.
CTCCCGCAGATTTCGCAGATTTACGCTGAATTATGGTTTGATGGAACACTGATAATAAAGATTGAGCAGATTTTCGCAGATTTAATAGGAGGGAATTTGGTACGTGAAATGTCTCCCGCAGATTTCGCAGATGTTTTTGAACAGTGAATTAGTCGAATTAATGAAATGAGGATTGTGGGGTATATTCTGCTAACTAACCAGATCTTCACTGTCTTTAATTGTACCTAAAAAAACATTGTCCGGCTTACTTCGTAAGATTGAAACAAGCTGTACAGATTATTCCAAAATTAGTTTTAGAAGTTCATCCAATTCTTTGTCAGTTAAATTTTCTTTTTCAGATTTATCGTAAATGGACAAAAGATAGACCGTTGTTTCGTGGATATAAACATTTGTAATCACTCTTGCCCCTCCACTTTTTCCTTTACCTTTAGATGCAATCGCTAAACGGATTTTGTAGCAATTATTTCCAAGATTAGTGCCTTGGAGGGGTTTATCAGCCAGACTGTCTAGTAATTCGGCAAAATCTCTTTTTATCGATGGATACTTTTTTGCTAAACGCTTTAACTGTTTATCAAAAGGTGGTATGGTTAAAATCTCATAACTCATTCAACAAATCTTTTGCTGGACGAGCTTTTAATTTTCCTTTACGCACCAATTTCAGGTTTTCAACTGCTTCCTTGACTTCATCGAGGAACAAGGCTGTTTCGTCTGAAATGGTTTTGGTCTTTACATAAGACAAACCCTTAAGTACCTCGAGTAGATGCTTTGCTTTATTGTCTTTAATGTCTAATAAAACTTTCATAATTCTTATTATTGTTAGGCGTATCCAATTTTTTGTTCAACACATGGTTAAATTTCTCGGAATACGATTGCACACCGTAAAGTTAAGAAATATGGCAAGATTTAGCAAATTGAATTTAACTCAAAATCCGTATGAGCGAAATTTACACTTCCCGCTGTCGAAAATCGATGATTTTGTTTGTTTTATCCTCAATAAAGAGGACGCAAACGTCACGATTGTAAACTTGATTAGAAATACTAATTGGAACGCCGATAACACAGATTGAGCTATTTTCCCGGATTTGTTTGAAGAGGATTTGGCGTGGAAAATGTCTCCCGCAGATTTCGCAGATTTACGCAGACGTGAAGTTTGATGGAACGCAGATGACACAGATTGAGCTGATTTTCGCAGATTTGATTGACGTGAATTTGGCGTGGGAAATGTCTCCCGCAGATTTCGCAGATTTACGCGGATGTTTTTAGTATGAATTGGGCATTTAGAAAAAATAGCGATATTTTACATGAATTTTGAAAGCTTCCCTAAACGCCCTACCCACGATTATTTCAAAGGATAATTGTTTTTAATGGTTTTCATGAATAAGCTGGGCTTATTTGAAGCGGCAACATGGGGAAATTTGGCACATTGGAAACTTGGGGTTTGCGCGTGACCAGCGGAAACGGGCAAAGCCTTTAGTTGACTTGGGGCAAATGAGCCATTTAGAGCGTAAAGCGGGAAATAGGTTCTGAAAAATTATGCCAAAACGCTACTTTTAGAAAGACTTGGTGACTTTAAGCTAAACTGTTGTCCCAGCCTTTGAATACGGGCTCGTAGCCTTGTTGGATGATGGTTTGTACGAATGCGGCGGTGGTGCGTTTGTCGTGGATTTCGAATTGCTCTAAATTGACGTTTGGATTGGCATAGCCTCCGGGGTCTGTTTTAGAATCGGCGCTGATGGAGGTGATGCCCAATTTGATGACGTTGTTTCGGAATTTTTCTGACTCGCGCGTGGACATGCTTAACTCAATTTCTTGATTAAATATGCGGTAGGCACAGATTAATTGTACCAATTCTTGATCGGTCATCACGGATTTTAGTTCGACACCGCCCGCACATGGACGCAAGCGCGGAAAGGAAACGGAATAGTTGGTTTTCCAGTATTTTTTCTCTAAATAATTGAGGTGAGCGGCGGTAAAAAACGAATCGGTGCGCCAATCTTCTAAACCTATTAAAACGCCCAAGCCCATTTTATGGATGCCTGCCCTGCCCAAACGGTCGTGGGTATCTAACCGATAATCGAAATTGGATTTTTTTCCTTTTGGGTGGTGAATTTTGTAATTGTGTCGATTGTAGGTTTCTTGATACACCAAAACGGTGTGTAAGCCTTCAGCGATTAATTCTTTGTACTCCTCTTCCTCCATAGGTTGTACCTCGATAGCGATGTGTGAAAAATAGGGTTTTAACAAACGGATGGCATTTTTGAAATAATCCAAGCCAACGGTTTTATTGGCCTCGCCTGTCACCAGCAACACATGGTCGTATTGATTGGCTTTTAGAACTTCCACTTCTTTCAGAATTTCGGCATCGGAAAGGGTTTTGCGCGGTATTTTGACATCTAAACTAAACCCGCAATAGGTGCAAATATTTTGACATTCGTTGGACAAATAAAGAGGCGCATACAATTGGATGGTTTTGCCAAATCGTTGCTGGGTGAGTAAATGACTTTTTTGTGCCATTTGCTCTAAATAAGGCGCGGCGGCTGGGGAAATTAACGCCTTAAAATCGGCTAAGGTTGGATTTTGTGCCGCCAAAGCACGTTCGACATCAGCAGCGGTACTGCTATAAATCTCGGAGGTGATTTGGTCCCAATTGTAGGTCTCGAATTGTGTTAGATAGTTCATGTGATTGACACTTGTGCGCTGAATTGGTTTATTGATCTACTAAAAAATCGGTGAGTGGACTGCTGGCGACGGCTTGGTTGGAAACGGTGGCTAATTTGGCCTCGAATGCCATTCGCCCTGCCTCGACAGCTATTTTAAATGCTTTTGCCATTAATACGGGATTGGAAGATACGGCGATGGCGGTATTGACCAAAACGGCATCGGCACCGAGTTCCATGGCATAAGCCGCGTGAGATGGTGCGCCAATTCCTGCATCCACCACCACTGGCACCGTGGCTTGTTCGATAATGATGCGCAAAAAATCGTCTGTTTTAATACCTTTATTACTTCCGATGGGCGACCCTAATGGCATAACGGCTTGCACGCCTACATCTTGTAATCTTTTTGCCAAAACTGGGTCGGCATGAATATATGGTAAAACGACAAAGCCCAATTTTACCAATTCTTCTGCCGCCAATAAAGTTTCTATTGGGTCGGGCATGAGGTATTTTGGATCGGGGTGGATTTCTAATTTTACCCAATTGGTTTCTAAAGCTTCGCGTGCTAATTGGGCAGCAAAAACAGCCTCTTTTGCGGTGCGGACACCCGAGGTATTGGGCAACCAATTAAATTGTTGGCGGTTTAGGTGCTTTAAAATTTCATCGTCAGAATTATTTAAATCCACTCGTTTTAAGGCCATGGTGACCAATTGTGAGCCTGAAGCCGCAAGTGCCTCGCCCATTTCTTGGTTCGATTTAAATTTTCCCGTGCCTGTGAATAGACGCGAGGAAAAGACTTTTCCAGCTATGGTTAATTCACTCATATTTTTAATTTTTTGTGGATTTGCCCCACTAATTTTTTTTTATCGGTTGCATTTTTTATCAAGCCTGAAACGGCGATTCCGTGCACCCTAGTTTTTTGCATTAACTCGTCGATGTCTTCTACTAAAATTCCGCCAATTGCCACCACAGGAAGGTATATTTCACCGTTCTCCAATGGCAAGATAGTTTCGTAGCCGTTTAGCCCCAAAATTGGACTTAGTTTGCTTTTGGTCGTGGTATTGCGATAAGGTCCTAGCCCAATATAATCGGCACCATCCGCTTGTCGATTGAGACAATCAGTTAAGGTGTTGGCGGTTCCTCCAATTATTTTATATTTCCCCAACATTTTTCGAGCTTGTTGAATTGGTGTGTCGTCTAATCCAAGGTGTACCCCGTCGGCATCAATTATTATTGCGATTTCTATATTGTCGTTAATAATTAAGACAGCTTTGTTTTTACAGATTTTTTTTACTTTTTCAGCGATGGTTAAAAAATCGAGGTTGGGATCTTTAATTCTTAATTGCACCCAATCGATCTTAGCATCCACGGCGGCTTTTACCTCGTTCAAAATCGAAGTTTCGCTGTCGCCATTGGTGATATACTGTAATTTACTAATCTGCATCAAAATCGTCTATTAAGTCTGTTTCTTCTTTAAAATTGATGGCAGTCTGTCCCAAATAAATAGCGTAACAATTTAAGGGAATACAAACCAGTGTGGCATAAAAGGCATCGTTCCAAATTTTCAATTTTCCAGTAGTAAGCACCAAAAACAACATGATCACTAATGAAACAATATTGAGCATATTTGCCCGTGGATTGAGTTTGATTGGATTCACCGGATTGCCCTCTCGTTTGGCTAAATAAGAAAATAATAAAGTTATTCCCACCAACAAAAGGATTCCGAAAATGCTGTAAATAGAACCCAAAAACCTAAAATTATCTTTAAAAATAACCGCACTTAAACTGAAATAGGTCAATAAAACCAAGTTGAGCACATTTACAAGTAAAAATAGTGCCTTCGCTTTAGGAGTATAGCTAACAGGACTTCTCATGTGTGTCTTCCTAATTTAGAATCGTCACTTTTTAAATACCTTTCGACATAGCGTTTCGCGCGCAGTACTGCTTTGTTATGAGGATATCCTTTGGCCAAATTAGCTGTCAACGCACTTGAAAAAACACAGCCACTTCCGTGTTTAGGACTGTAATTCCCAGCTTTTGGTTTATAAACTGTCCATTTTCCCTTCA
>JADZFJ010000519.1 GCA_020849935.1 Crocinitomix sp.
TAAAACAAGTCTAATCAGTGGCTTTGTAAATTCTTTGCCCTTGGTAAAACTTAAAGCGGTCTTATTAGCGCCAACGGGGAGAGCCGCCAAAGTACTTTCGAATTATAGCCATTTAAAGGCATCAACCATTCATCGGAAAATTTATTTTAAAAATGAATTAGAGGGTTCGGATGGTTTTACTTTGGGTGAAAACAAGCATAAAAACACCTTATTTATTGTAGATGAAGCATCTATGATTGCCACCAAATCGAGTGGACAAAATGCGGATGCTTTTCAACGAAATTTATTGGATGATTTGATTGAATATGTTTATTCAGGCGAGAATTGCCGCCTCATTTTTGTGGGTGATAAAGGTCAATTACCTCCTATTGGCATGGATAAAAGTCCTGCCTTGGAAAAGGACTATTTGGAAGCTACTTATTCGTTAGAAATTTTTTCGAGTGAGTTGGGAGAAATTGTGCGTCAAGCAAAAATGTCAGGTGTGTTGGAAATTGCAAACCTTTTACGCGATTTTGATCCAATTCCGCCCTTGTTTCCAACAAACGGTAACGACACCTATGCTTTGAGTGGCGTTGATCTTCAAGAAAAATTAGAAGAAGCGATTACCACCTATGGACGGGATGAAGTGATGGTGGTGACGCGATCGAACAAACGAGCTAATTTATTTAACGAACAAATTCGCCGTAGAATTCTTTGGCAAGAAGAGGATTTGAATGCAGGTGATGTGATTATGGCAACGCGGAATAATTATCATTGGTTGGATCCAAAATCGGAAGCTGGTTTTATTGCCAATGGGGAATTGATGGAAATTCTAAAAATTAGTAGACGAGAAGAAGTTTTTGGTGGTGAGTTTGCAGATGTGGTGGTGCGATTAATTGATTATCCAGAAATGAAGGACGTTGAAGTTAAAATTTTATTGAATTCAATCCGTCACGAAGGGCCGTCGTTGCCTAGAGAGGATATGAAACAATTATTTTATCGGATTGCTGCGGAAGAATATTCGTATTTAAAGAATAAAAAAGAAATTTTGCGGATGGTGATGCAAAATCCTTATTTCCAAGCCCTCCAAGTTAAATTTGGGTATGCGGTTACGTGTCATAAAGCACAGGGTGGACAATGGGCAGCTGTTTTTGTGGATCATGGGTATTTTTTGGAGGAAATGTGGGATGTTGAATACATGCGTTGGTTGTACACCGCCATTACGCGTGCCAGAAATGAATTGTTTTTAGTGAATTTTGCGCCTAATTTTGTAGGCGAATCAACTGATTAATGATGATGAAAAAATGTGCTTTGTGTTCGATTGAATTCACCTGTCAAGCAGATGATATTGCCAACTGCCAATGTTCGCAAATCTCAATTTCTGAAGAGGTTGCGAAAAAACTAAATGAAAAATTTACCGACTGTTTGTGTTTTTCGTGTTTGTCAAAATTATCGGCGCAAAAGCTGGATGAAAATTCAACATTGGCAACGGACTAACCCAAATAAAGCGTTTGATCCTCTTCTACCCTTTCAACAATTTTCGGCGTTTTTTCTCTTTTACGATTAAGCTGAGTTCGCGTCCCATTTGACCGGCAACAGAGGTGTTTTCTTGCGCACGTCTTAACAAATATGGCATTACTTCTTTCACAGGACCATACGGAACATACTTTGCAACTAAAAACCCAGCGTGGGCAACATTGTACGAAATATGATCGCTCATTCCTAATAATTGTGCAAAATGAACGCGCGAATCGGATTTATCGATTCCTTTGGCAGCCAATAAATTAATGAGGTGGAGTGAACTTTGTTCGTTGTGCGTACCTGCGCAAATAGCGAAACGATCGATATTCTCGACCATATACGTTAAGGCCAAATCGTAATCGGTGTCGGTGGCTGCTTTTGTGGCGTGAATGGGAGATGGATACCCTTCTTTTTCAGCTCTTTCGCGCTCCTTTTCCATGTAAGCGCCACGCACTAATTTTATTCCAATATAATACCCACCTGCTATTCCTTCTTGATGCGTTTTTTTCAAAAATGCTAACCGATCATGGCGATACATTTGTAAGGTATTAAAAATAATGGCTTTTTCTTTGTTGTACATGGCCATCATTGCATTTACCATTCGGTCAATTGCATCTTGAAACCATGAATCTTCAGCATCAATGAACAACGGCACGTTTGCCTCGTGGGCCGCCTTGCAAATGGCATTGACCCGTGCCAAGGCTTTGGTATAATCTGCTTTTTCTTGTGCTGATAATTCTTGCTCAGTGGTATTTACTTTTTCCAATAAATCGGTGCGAACGACTCCGGTTACTTTAAAAACGGCAAATGGTATTTTAGGATTGTTTTTTGCCGTTTGGATGGTGCTAATTATTTCGTCTCGGGTGTGATCCAAATCGCTTTCACCACTTTTACCTTCGACTGAATAATCTAAAATTGTTCCAATTCCAAAATCGCTTAATTCTTTAATTTTTACAGCACAATCTTGGATAGTTTCGCCACCACAAAATTGTTTAAAGATTGTTTTTTTGATTAACCCTTTGATTGGTAAGTGAATGGCAAAGGCGATATTCGTGGCTACTTTTCCAAACTTTACAAGCCAAGGCTTTCCGATCATTTTGAACAAGCGATATGACCATTGCAAATCGCCATCGTTCTTGCCTGCGAAGGCTATTTCTGTATTATCAAATGAAACCATGGGACAAATATAAATGGAAATTACTACATTGGTGGTTTGTATATTTTAAAAATTTTATGTCGGATTTGGTGAAAGTAAGTGGGAA
>JADZFJ010000520.1 GCA_020849935.1 Crocinitomix sp.
ATGACCGGAATGGAGCGCGCCCATGGTGGGTACAAAACCAATGATAACATTCGGATTTTTAGCTTTTGCGGATCCTAAGGCGCTGGCTAATTCTTTTTCATTTTTGGCAACTTTCACAACTTAATTCTTGGACAAGCTTACAAATCTATACTTTACAATTGATTATCTCCCTTTTTTTTCGTAATTTTGTGGTCAATTAATAGTTTTCAAGTTTTATGGAGAAGAAAAGAGTACTTTATATTTCTCAGGAAATATCACCTTTTTTACCACAATCAGACGTTTCAACGGCAACCAGAAAGTTGCCTCAGGGGATTCAAGAGGGAGGAAAAGAAATCAGAGCATTCATGCCAAGATACGGATGTATTAACGAACGAAGACACCAATTACACGAAGTAATTCGACTTTCGGGAATGAATTTAATCATCAACGATGTCGATCATCCATTGATTATTAAAGTAGCCTCAGTGCCACAGGCAAAAATTCAAGTTTATTTTATTGATAACGAAGACTTTTTTACAAGAAAACACACCGTTAAAAATGAAAAAGGTGAGTTTTATACCGACAACGACGAACGCGCCATGTTTTTTGGAAGAGGTGTGTTAGAAACTGTTAAAAAATTAGGTTGGAAACCAGACATTATTCATTGCCATGGTTGGCTAACCGCCTTAACACCGCTTTATATCAAAAAACTTTACCAAAACGATCCTCATTTTGCCGATGTAAAAGTAATTTATTCGGTGTACGAAAATGGATTTAACAAAAATTGGGACGCTAAGTTTTATGATAAGCTTAAATTTGACGGTTTTGAGGAAGAAGATATCCACGATTTAAAAGATGTAGATTTTTTCGCGCTCACTAAAAAAGCCGTAAGTGTCTCTGATGGTGTGATTCAGGGGAGCGGAAGAATTGATTCAAACATCCTAAAAATGATTGAAGAATCAGAAACTCCGTTTCTTGAATACTTTTCCGAAGATTCTTGCGTTAAACCGATCAATGAGTTTTACGATCAAATTTTTGAAGAAATAGTAGTTTAGTAAATGAATACAAACTTTAGGAAAATTTTAAGGCGGAAAGTAATTTTTCTTTTCGCCGCTTTTTTTTCACTTATCACCGTGATAAGTGCGTGTAAAAAAGAAGAAACAGAAATTGGAGATTCTCTTCAAACTGAAGGTTTAAATGTTTTAACCACCGATACGTTTACCCTCGTAACGTACTCCGATGTGATTGACAGCATGGAGAGTGATGAGACCAGTGTCAGCCTTTTAGGCGCATACAATGATCCTGTGTTTGGAGGGGTGAATTGTGGTATTGTTACCCAAATTGTTCCCGAAGGATTAACGCAAGATTTTCCGGATGTAGTGAATGTGGTCATGGATTCGGTGGTGATTGCTTTGGATTATTCGTCGATTAATTATTACCCGAATTTAGATGATTTTGCCGTAGAGGTGTATGAAATTGGGGATGTTTTAACTCGTTTAGATCAAGAATATTACACCAAAGAAGAACCAACGATTTTAGGTGAAAATTTGGTGATTCCAGAATTAAGTGTGGTTTCGCCAGATGTGGTGGCCAACCAAATTGTTGGAACGGACACCCTTTCTCCTCAACTTCGAATTCATTTAGACCCTCAAGTTGGTTTAGATTTAATTGCCGATTCGAAAGCAGGCTTAATGGGTGCTGATTTCCAAAATACAACTTTTAAAGGTTTATACATTCGTGCGCAAGTGGACGAAGATGCTCCTGGTTTTGGGATTCCATCTGGACTTGGAACGGTATTGTATTTTGCTTTAGAGGATCCGGCTTCTAAAATGACGATTTATTACCACAATACAAGTGGAGTTGCTGGCAGGTTTGATTTTGACATTAACAGCAATTGCGCGCGCTACAATAAAATTACCTACGAGCGTGCTGGGACGGTGGTAGAACAAGCACTTTTGGACAAAACAAAAGGTGAGCAAGCTTTTTATATGCAAGGCGGATCGATTCGTGCGGTGGTAGAGATTCCTCACATCATGAATTTTAACAAAAACTTGGCGGGTGAAGATGATCCAAAAATTATTAATAAAGCCGTTTTAGTGTTGCCTATTCAAGATTTTCAATTTGATGCCTTTGACCCTGCTACCTCACTTTTTATTGCGCGAATTGTGGATAAAAAATTATCGACATTTACAGCCGATTATGGGTTTGGCACAACAGTTTCAGGAAATACGGTGACGTATGACGAAGACGCCAAAGAATTTAGGTTTAGCATGACCCGCGAAATTCAAGCGCTTTTAAATGGTGACATAGAAAATGTAGGCTACCGTGTTTATGCGCCTGCGTTTTTTGCTTCGACCATTGAGCGAATTATTTTTAACGGTTCCAAAACTACCTTAAAAAACAAACCACGATTAGAAATTACTTATACTGAATATTAGTTTATGTGCGGCATTGTTGGATACATTGGAGACAAAAGAGCTTATCCTATTTTAATTAAAGGATTAAGCAGGCTAGAATATAGAGGTTATGACAGTGCGGGGGTGGCTTTATTAGAGCCAGGTGAAGATATTAAAGTATATAAACGTCAAGGCAAGGTAATTGATTTGACGGAGTTTGTGAATGGAAGTTCAACTTCTGGCACAATTGGCATTGGGCATACAAGATGGGCAACCCACGGGTTACCAAATGA
Source organism: Crocinitomix sp. (assembly GCA_020849935.1). Lineage (GTDB taxonomy): Bacteria > Bacteroidota > Bacteroidia > Flavobacteriales_D > Crocinitomicaceae > Crocinitomix. The sequence continues at coordinate 2,669 of JADZFJ010000520.1, forward strand.
TGTAAATGCGCATCCACACAGTTCTGGGGACGGTAAAATTACCTTGGTTCACAATGGCATTATTGAAAATTATGCGATTTTGAAAAAGGAACTTGTAAACCGTGGTCGTGTTTTTAAAAGTGAAACGGATACAGAGGTGTTGGTTCATTTAATTGAAGATGTAAAATCGAAAAGTGGGGTTTCGTTAGTGGAGGCGGTGCGAATTGCTTTAAACCGTGTACATGGTGCTTATGCGATTGTGGTGATTTCTTCAGACGATCCGAATAAAATTATTGCAGCTAAAAAAAGTAGCCCACTCGTAATTGGAATGGGCGAAGATGAATATTATTTGGCTTCGGATGCTACACCGATTGTGGAATACACAAAAAATGTGGTGTATTTAGAAGACGAACAAATTGCGATTATTGACCGCCATAACGGTTTACGAATTATCAGCATTGGCAATCAAGAAGTTTCGCCGTATGTTCAGGAACTTGAAATGCAATTAGAAGAGTTGGAAAAAGGTGGCTACGAGCATTTTATGTTGAAAGAAATCTACGAACAACCACACGCAATTAAAGACAGTTTTAGAGGTCGATTAAATGCAAAAGAAGGTTGGGTTTCGTTAGGTGGAATTAAAGATTATGAAGAACAAATAGCAAAATCGGATCGGATTATTATTATTGCTTGCGGTACATCGTGGCACGCGGCTTTGGTAGCCGAATATTATTTTGAGGATTTGGCAAGGATTCCGGTAGAGGTTGAATACGCAAGTGAATTCAGGTACCGAAATCCAATTATTCGTAAAAATGACGTGGTAATTGCGATTTCGCAATCGGGTGAAACGGCGGACACACTTGCTGCCTTGAAAATGGCCAAAGAACAAGGGGCTACCTTGATTGGAATTGTGAATGTGGTTGGATCAACTATTTCGCGCGTGACGGATGCAGGTTCGTACACACACGCTGGCCCAGAAATTGGGGTAGCATCTACCAAAGCATTTACAACGCAATTAGTTTTATTAGCGATGATGGCTTTGTCGTTAGGGAAGAGACGTGGCACAATTACCGATGAAAAGTTTAGCCTTTTATTAAATGAATTAGAAGCGCTACCAATGAAGATTGAAAAATTATTGGAAAGCGATTCGTATATTAAAGGGGTGTCTGCTATTTATAAAGATGCGCGGAATGCCTTGTATTTGGGAAGAGGTACCTCGTTCCCGATTGCGTTGGAAGGGGCATTGAAATTAAAAGAAATTAGTTATATCCATGCCGAAGGTTACCCTGCGGCGGAAATGAAACATGGCCCAATTGCCTTAATTGATGAAAATATGCCTGTTTTTGTAATTGCCACCCAAGGTGAAAATTACGTAAAAGTGGTAAGTAATATTCAAGAAGTGAAAGCGCGAAAAGGTAAATTGATTGCCATTGTTACTAAAGGTGATACCACGGTGCGAGAAATGGCGGATCATGTAATTGAAATTCCAATGTCGCATGAATTTGTGGTGCCAATTTTAGCAACGATTCCTTTTCAATTAATCTCGTATCACATTGCCGTAATGCGAAATTGTAATGTGGACCAACCACGGAATTTAGCAAAATCGGTAACGGTTGAATAAAAACTTTAACCTTACAATTGGTTTTCCACTATTAAGCTTTTAACGTGAAATTTTTATTGAATGTAAGCGCCGCAAAAGGGATAGCAATGGAAAACCCGCAGTCCCCAATTAAATTGGGGACGAGGATTTGGAATGAATAGCCCGACCCCGACGATCCCGAAGTTTCAGTCGGGATGTCGGGGTTTTGCCCAAAAAAATTAACTGAAAATTCAACCAGATACCTTTTTTATAAAAATGGGGTTTTGGGATTTTGAAATTTAATTGATACCTTCATGTTTGCAAGCTAGAATAAACCTAAAATTCTGATATATGAATAGCGAAGAAAAATTTGAATTACCTGTATTGACTTTTGAAGAAGTTCGTGTGCTTGGTGCCCTGATTGAAAAAAGTAAAACCACGCCTGATTATTACCCCATGACCTTGAACGGGGTGACAACGGCTTGTAATCAGAAATCTTCGAGAAATCCGGTGGTTGAATTTGATGAAGAAACGGTGCTGATTGCTTTGGATAGTTTAAAACGTAAAGGGTTTGTTAGTCAGATTTTTGGAGCAGGAAGTCGAACTAAAAAATACGAGCAGAATTTTAGTAAGATGTTTGATATTTCGAAAGGGGGAGTTGCGGCGATGTGTTTGCTTTTTTTACGCGGCCCTATTACGCCAGGTGAAATTAATTCGAATGCTGGGAGATTGCACCAATTTCAGTCGTTAGCATCTGTGCAAGAAACGCTTGCACAATTGGCTGGTTATGAATTTCCGTTGGTGAAAGAATTGCCAAAACGTCCAGGACAAAAAGAAGCCCGTTTTGCTCACCTTTTTTCAGGCGCGATTGATGAAACAGAATTTGAATTTACACCAGATGAACCCGCAAGAAAAACGGTGAATCACCTAGAAGCGCGGATTGAAACCTTGGAAACTGAATTGGCCGAAGTAAAATCGAAATTGGATGAGTTGATTCGTGAGTTGAAAGGATAAGCCCCTTGGTAGACTTATGGATTTAATTTTAAATTGATTAAGAACGAAGGGGTTAGTTGTTTTCTCATTATCTTTTAAGGAATTGCGAAAAAGAAATTGGTTTGAAAAAAATTTGCCTGCTTTTTGGTTTTTTGATTGGTCTGTCTGCGTTAGCCCAAAATAACGAGCTTAATTTATTGCTGAATAATATCAAAAATGCGCCTGAAGATTCGACAAAGGTGAATAATTTAAATGCCTTGTCAGAAGAATATTGGCAAACCGGCGAATTTACCAGTGCTTTAACGTACGCACAAGAAGCCAAAGTGTTGGCCGAGAAAATAGAATTTAAAGCTGGAGAAGGAAGGGCTTTTATTAATACGGCATTGATTTATTGGAAACAAGGGGACTATCCAAAGGCGCTTGAACTGGCTTTTTATGGACTTCGTTTGTATGAAGAATCAGGGAATCAATCAGGAATTGCGCGAGCACACAATTGTATTGGATTAATCTATTTTAATCAAGAAAATTACGACGAGGCCTTGGTTGAATATTACAAGGGTCTGCAACTTCGGGAATCTATTGGCGACACAGCTAACATTGCTGGTTCATTTAACAATATTGGAGAGGTGGATGCCGAAAAAGGTGACTACGATTTGGCCTTGAAACATTTTGAAATTGCCCTAACTATCAACCAAAAATATGGCAATCAAAATTGGGCCGCCATCAATCTTAACAACATCGGAAACATTTATGTGTTGAAAGCTGGGCAAAAAAACATTTCGCAAGCCGAGGAAATGAGTAATTACCAGTTAGCTCAAAAATACTACCTCGACGCCCTAGGAATTTGCCAAAAAATTGAGGATAAACAAGGGATAGCCAAATCGTATGTGAGTTTAGGAACCATTAATTTGCGGGTAAAAAGTTACGATGAAGCACGACAATATTTTGATAATGCCCTTGATTTTTCGAAAAGGATTGGGTATAAAGAAGCCATTAAATCGAGTTACGGGGGTTTAGAAAAATTAGACAGCACCTTGGGAAATTGGGAAGCCGCTTATCAAAATCAAAAATTATTTAGCCTGTATAGCGATAGTTTGATTAATGAAGAAAATACACGCAAAAGCATGTATGCGTCCATGAATTTCGCTTTTGAAAAAAAAGAAACGGCTTTAAAAAATCAACAAAAAGAGGAAAAACGGCAACAGTTTATTATTATCATCTCAGTTTCGGTGGGATTTGTGTTTGCCTTGGTGCTTGCCTTTATTATTTTGCGCAGTTTACGCCGCAATCAAAAACAAAACAAAATTATTACCGCCCAAAAAGAATTGGTTGAAAAACAAAAACAATTGGTGGAGGAAAAACAGAAAGAAATTAGTGACAGTATTAACTACGCCGAAAGGATTCAAAGGAGTTTTATGGCGACCTCCGATTTGTTGACGACTAATTTACCTGATCATTTTGTTTTTTTTCAGCCGAAAGATGTGGTAAGTGGGGATTTTTATTGGGCGGCTAATTTACCCAACGGGAGTTTTTTGTTGGCAACGGCAGACAGCACGGGTCATGGTGTGCCAGGCGCGATTATGAGTATTTTAAATATTTCGTGCTTGGAAAACGCGGTGGAAGAAAAACAATTAATTGAACCTGCCGAAATATTAAATCATACCCGAAGTAAAATTATTGAACGCTTAAAAAAAGATGGTAGCGCTGAAGGTGGCAAGGACGGAATGGATTGTAGTTTGATTCGTTTTGATTTACCCCACCACCAACTTGTGTATGCCGCTGCCAATAATCCGATTTGGATTGTTCGGCAAACGGCTACCATGGAACTCATTGAATTAGTTGCAGATCGTAAACCTGTTGGAAAAGGTGACAAGGATCAAGAATCTTTTACCCAACACACCGTGCAATTGCAAAAAAACGATTTAATTTATACCATTACCGACGGGCTCCCTGACCAATTTGGTGGACCAAGAGGGAAGAAATTTTTGTATAAACAACTGAAAGAATTTTTACTTTCGATTGCCAATCAACCTTTAGAACAGCAAAAAATGCGGTTAAAAGAAGCTTTTTTAACTTGGAAAGGCGACCTTGAACAGGTGGATGATATTTGTATAATTGGCGTGAGGATTTAAGACGAAGGTTGTAAATAATTGGTTTTTAGGACAAAATCGCTGAATAAAATTTGGTTTTTAACGCGAAATTGACAAAAATGGTAGTTTTTTGTACAATTGTATGCCTTTTTGTCGTAGATTTTAAGTGGGCAATGTTTTTGAGAATAATACCGAAGAGACAAATAATATAGTCCAATATCAATTTCATTTCATTGGACTATTTATTTGTAGTTTCGGCATTAACCAATCTAAAATTATAAAATAGATTGGTCTATTTTATAATTAGATTTAGTATAAAAATCACATGTTTAGTCAAAAAGTAACACGAATTTCCTTTTCAATCGCTTTTTCAATTGTTTTGTTGATGTGGTTAGTATTTGCAATGGATTATTTATTGTCCTTGAAATTATACCGTTATGGGTTGCATCCCGGCGAATGGTCGGGCTTGTGGGGTGTTTTCACTTCTCCTTTTTTGCACAGCACGGCTGACATAGGACATCTTTTAAATAACTCGTTGCCGATGTTTATTTTAACCTGGCTTTTGTTTTATCATTACCGCGAAATTGCTACTAAGTCGTTTTTATTGATCTTTTTTTTAAGTGGAATTGGCACATGGATTTTGGGATCGCCGAATTATCACATTGGCATGAGTGGGGTTATTTATGGACTAACAGGATTTTTGGTTTTTAGTGGATTTTTTAGAAAAAGTATGCGGGTGGCCGCTATTTCGTTATTTGTGATTTTTTTATACGGGAGTATGATTTGGGGAGTGCTTCCAATTAAAGCCGGCGTTTCGTGGGAGGGGCATTTGGCTGGATTAATCAGCGGAATAATCGTGGCTATTTTATTCAAACAAACAGGACCTCAACCCGCCAAATTACGTTATGAAATTGAAGAAGAATTAGGCATTGAACCAGCCGAACAATATTGGCGCGAAGATTATGTACCTACCCCACCACCAAACCCGAACCCGCCACCCGTCCAAATTATTCAATATACCTACACTTATATACCTGAAAAAAAAGATTCTCCTTTGGAGGATGAGAAGGGGTGAAACGAAAGTATAATTGATAACACGACAGTAAAATCTCGCCAAATCTGTGAGGTTTACGCTCCAATTTTATAACAAGAAAAAAGAATTTCGCACAAAAATATCGGTTTAACGAAAAAAACCTTACCTTTCGCACACAACAACCTAAATATTTCAAAATGAAAAACTTAATATTATTACTATTTATAATACCTGTTGCGGTGATTTCATGTAAAAAGAAAGGATGCACAGATGAATTAGCAAACAATTATTTAGAAGATGCGAAAACTGATGACGGCTCCTGTGCCTATAATTGGGATAAATTTTTAGGCACGTACAATGTAACCACTGGTGCATGTAATTTTCCTCCTGATAATCATGTGAGTACAATAAGCAAAGGGCCAATTAAAGATCAAATTATCATCAGTAATTTTTATGACTATGGTGTTAATTTGAAGGCAATGATTGTTGGAAATGAGTTTACATTTTCAGAAACCCAAGGTGTTGGTGGTTATATAGGATCTGGTTATATCATTGATGGGTCAATTACGATTAACTTTTTTGCCTGCGAATCTGATGATTATCCAGATAATTGTACTGAAGTAAATTGCTCTGTCACATATACAAAGTAAAATTAATATTATAAACACCTCGTTTCCCCAAAAACGAGGTGTCTCCTTTTTGATCAAAAGAATTCCGAAAAATCAAATTGTTAAGGCCTAATTATTCATGTTTTGATACATGAAATTAAATTTAAGCGTCATATCTTTTCAAGAAAAATAAAAATTCACAAAACCCTAGTTGTAAACAAGGATAAAAGACCTAGTGTCATTTCTGAATTTTTTGATTAGCAATCTAAATTAATTTAAGTATTTAATAATTAATTTCTTCTACTACACAATATTTGAAATACTTTTTCGTTAAACAATGCTGATACATAATTGTATCGAAAAAA